>CACLQD010000038.1 GCA_902609025.1 uncultured PS1 clade bacterium | reverse complement strand
TTTGATGCTTAAGACAGCCCTTATAGCCGCATTATCTGAAATCGGAGCATTAATCACGATATCTCCAGTATAACTACTATCGCCATCATCTATTTCCGATACAGTAGCTTTAAAAGATCCTTCAAATTCTCCAATAACTGGATCTTTAGTAATAACTTTAATAGTTCCACCTAATGATCCCAATCCGTAAAGAGTTCCAGATGGCCCTCTTAAGACCTCTACTCTTTCTGTATCATATAGATCAGTAACTGGGGCATAAGGACGTCCAGGAATAGAAAAAGCAAAATTATCTAAATAATACCCTACAGTTGCATCTCCATCTGTTTCACTAGCCGCAACGCCTCTAATAGAATAAACATTGCTACCATGGCTTATTGTAGAATTTTGAATAGCACCAGGTATAAGTGTTATCATTTCTTCAAAATTAGTTATATTGAGCTCATCAAGATCATCTCCCGATAACGCTTGTACTGCTTGTGAAACATCACTTATGTTTTGTTCTCTTCTTTGCGCAGTAACCACAATTTCTTCAAGTTCTACGGCAGTAGTTTCAGATGAAGTTTGTGCAAATGTAATTGTTGAATAATTCACAATAAATAAAATTAAAAAAGAATAAAAAAATTTTCTTAAAGACATTATCTTCCCCTATATATAGTTAATTTTTCTTATTATTAGTTAACTTAAGTCAAATAATACCATAATTATTCCAAATTACTTAGAAATATTCAGTCGATATATCCGCACCGATAAGAATTCTTAACTATCAATAAGAAGTATTATGTAAGAAATATATTAAGATTGATTATTTATCAGGCAATGCAAACGCTATTAAATGGTCTGATGCAGGTGAACCAACAGCCCAATGACCTCCAGCAGCAATAACAACAAATTGTTTTCCATTCTTTGTTTTATAAGTCATTGGAGTCGCATGCCCTCCGGTAGGTAATCTAAATTTTGCAAGCTCTTCTCCTGTTTCTGTATTAAAAGCGCGCAAATAAAAATCACTTGTTGCTGCAATAAATGTTAAACCTGAAGCTGTTACGGTTGGCCCGCCAATATTTGGTGCTCCCTTAATCCACCAAAAAGGAAAAGGGGCCAAATCCTTCGATGTCCCGAGAGGTATTTGCCATAAATGATCACCTGTATTTAAATCTATAGCTGTAAGATTTCCCCAAGGAGGTTTTGTACAAGGAACTCCTAGTGGTGACATAAAGCCATATGCTCTAATAGTACAATATGGAGTTCCTTCATTTTGTTGTAGTGCTGAAAATCTCGATTGAACACTATCCCTTGCAAGCTCTTTTAATGCTTTATCACAATCATTTCTAGGTACCATAACAATAGTACTTGATAAATTCATAGTATTAGCTATTAAAATATTTCTTGATGCGTCAATTGCAGGACCGCCCCAATTTGCCCCTCCAATAGCACTTGGATAATGAACACTTCCTTCAAGTGATGGTGGTGTGTAAAGACCTTCATTTCTTAAATCCTGAGCAGCTTTTTTGCAGTACCCTCTATCCCATGGTGTAAAACCAAAAACATCATCAGGATCAAGATATGTTGGCGTTAATGGTTTTGGTTTAGTGGGAAAAGGTTGAGTTTTCGTTACATAGTCACCTTCGACTGCACCTTGTGGGACATCCCTCTCTTCAACAGGAAAAATAGGCTCACCAGTTTCTCTATCCAATAGAAATACAAATCCCATTTTAGTTGTTTGAGCTAATGCTTTGATAATCTTTCCATCTTTTTCAACTTCATAAAAAGTTGGTTGAGAAGGCACATCATAATCCCAGATATCATGATGAACGGTTTGGAAATACCAAACAACTTCGCCCGTTGTCGCGTTTAATGCAACAACAGAACTAGAATAATAATCTAAACCATTACGATGCCCGCCATAATTATCTGCAGCAGTATTACCGGTTGGCAGATAAACAAGATTTAATTCAGGATCAGTTGAAATAATCGACCATACATTTGTGGTACCTCTCTGATAACGTTGTTTACCATCTTCATCTATTATTGGTTTTTGATTAGGAGGAATTGGATCCCAATACCAAACTAATTCACCTGTTATTACATCATAGGCTCTTACAACACCCCCTGGTACGGATGTGCTTACATTATCAGCAACTCCACCTCCTATAATTATTAGATTATTAATAATAGCAGGTGGAGAAATACTATAATAATAAGCTGGATTATGTGCGCCTAGACCAGATCTTAAATCAACACTTCCATTATTTCCAAAATCACTACATAGTTTTCCTGTCTTACCATCTATGGCGTAGAGATCTGCGTCAATAGTCCCTGTAATTATCCGATGATAACATTCGTCACTTTCTGTCTTGTTTTCATCAATCCAGCTAGCAACGCCTCTACAATGTAAAAGAGCTTTTTCTTCTATATTAATTTGAGGATCAAAAACCCAATTTTCTTCACCAGTTTCTGAATCCAGTGCAAAAACCCTATTATATGGAGTACAATAATATAAGGTATCGTTAACTAATATCGGTGTTGCTTGAAATGAAGTTTGTTGACTGCTGTTTGGTATGACATCTTCTGTCCAATTTAATCCATCATGATAATCACCAGATCTGTGCTCCCAGATTTTTTTTAAATTCTTTACATTTTCTCGAGTTATTTC
>CACLQD010000037.1 GCA_902609025.1 uncultured PS1 clade bacterium | reverse complement strand
TATTTCTGGAGTTATATTGTTTGATGAAACACTAAGACAAGAAAGTAAGAATGGACAACCTCTTGTTGAGGTCATTGCAAATTCAGGTTCTTTACCTGGAATAAAAGTAGATACAGGCGCTAAAGATTTATCATTTAATTCCAACGAAAAGATTACTGAGGGTTTAGATGGTTTAAGAGAGAGGCTTATAGAATATTTTAATTTAGGGGCTAAATTTGCAAAATGGAGAGCTGTTATAACAATAGAAGATTCAATTCCAAGTGATTTATGCATAAATTCAAATGCTCACGCCTTAGCAAGATATGCAGCACTTTGTCAAGAAAATGGAATTGTTCCTATTGTTGAGCCTGAGGTTTTAATGGACGGAGAACACACAATTGAAAGATGTTATGATGTTACAAAAAAGACTCTAGATGTCGTTTTCAATGAATTAATTGCTCATGGTGTCAATTTAAAAGGAATTTGCCTCAAACCAAATATGATAATTGATGGAACACTCAATTCTGAAAAATCATCTTCAAAGACAATTGCTGAAAAGACAATTTCTTGTTTCAAGGAAGTAGTTCCTGAAGATGTCCCTGGTATTGTTTTCTTATCTGGAGGTCAAACCGAAATTGAAGCAACTGAAAACTTAGACCAGATGAATAAAATAGGTAATTTGCCATGGAACTTAAGTTTTTCATATGGTAGAGCCTTACAGGCTTCCGCTTTACAGGCTTGGTCAGGAAAAGTGGAAAATGAAGAAATTGCATCTACGACTTTTGATCATAGGGCTAAAATGAATTCCCTAGCAACATTAGGTAAGTGGGAGTCTGAACTAGAAAAGTAGGTTTATTATGAAAATTAATGGCAATGAAATAAGACCTGGAAATGTGATTAGGCATAAAGATAGTATCTGGGTGGCTGTTAAGATTTCTCATGTTAAGCCAGGTAAAGGTGGTGCGTTTGCTCAAGTTGAACTAAAAAAAGCAACAGATGGTACTAAATTGAATGAGAGATTCCGCTCTTCAGAGACAGTTGAAAGATTAAGACTAGATAGTAAAAGATATCAGTTCTTATATCTTGATGATAATCAAGCTCATTTTATGGATCAAGAAACTTACGAACAAATTCAAATTTCTCTAAATAAATTAGATGATAAATCAGCATTTCTTCAAGAGGGAATAGAACTTGAAATTGAGAGCTATGAGGACGAACCAATTAATATTGTTTTTCCTGAAAATATCTCGCTTGAAGTTTCAGAAACTGAACCAACTGTAAAAGGTCAAACTGCAGCTTCATCTTACAAACCAGCTCAGTTAGAAAATGGATTAAGAGTTATGGTTCCACCTTTTATTCAAGTAGGTGAAAAAATCATCATAAATACTAATGATTTATCATATGTCAAAAGATCAGAATAATGCCCTCTGCCCTTCTCAATGTAATGATAAATGCGGCTAAAAAAGCTTCAGTAAAAATTAGAAGAGATTTCAATGAGCTTGAGTATCTGCAAGTTAGTGTAAAGGGTCCTGGAGATTTTGTAACATCTGCTGATATCAGGACGCAAAAAATTATAATTGATGAATTAACAAAGGCAAAACCTGATTGGTCTTTTTTTGCAGAAGAAAAACAAAACAGCAATACCAATAACTCTAAAAATAGATTCATAATTGATCCAATAGATGGCACAACTAATTTTCTTCATGGAAATCCTAACTTTGCTATTTCAATTGCTGCAGAAGTTGAAAATAAACTTGAAGCTGGAATTATATATTCTCCAGTTTACGATGAGCTATTCTTTGCAGAAAGAGGAAAAGGAGCCTTTTTTAATGATAGAAGGCTTAGAGTAGCACAAAGAAAAAAACTATCTGAATCAATAGTAGTTACTGGTATTCCTCATTTAGGAAGAGGAGATAAAGATCAAGTAATCTTAAAAAATTTGTCCTACCTCTTTCAGCAAATTTTAAATAATTTGCGTGGTAAACTATTCCTGTAAAATCTGTATCCTCATAATATACTCTAACTTTAAAATAATGAGTTTGTTTAATGATTGAACCAGATAAATCACTAGGCATTTTTGTTTCTTTTTAGCTTCATAAGATTGTATCCCCAGTGCATCTACTTCGAATTTTATCGATATTGTGCTCATTCCAAAATTGTTCATGAGAAGTGAAGCACCAGTTACGATAGTAATTAAGGAATTGCTTTACTCTAAATTTCTCTTTTTTTTCATAACAAACATATTCACCAATATTATTGAATTTCATAAAAATTAGATTCATGTCATCTTGATTTGAGGTATCGATTGTCTCATCAATCCAAGAGTCTAAAACTTTTGACTCATTAAATAATTGGTGAAATTTAAAATCTTTATAAAACTTACATTCGCAATTAAAGAATTTCCAATCGTCAGGAGGAATTATATCTCCTTTAAAAGCCATCACTTGACCGTCAGACATATCTAGTCTTCTGTCATAGTTTTTACCACCTAAAAAGGCCCCCGACGTTGGAACTCTTATAAACGTTTGTCCAAATATGTCGGTTAGAAATTTAGCTTTGGCATTTTCGTAAGATTTGCCTTTAACTTTCTGAGGTGAAGCCATATTTCTCTTCTATTTTTATAATTTATCTAATAATTCCTCAGATATATCAAAATTAGAAAAAACTTCTTGTACATCATCGTGATCATCTAAAGAATTAACCATATCAATAATCTTATGAGCTGATTCTTCATCAACATTAACAACATTTACTGGCTTCCAACTTAATTGCGCAGCCAAATCTTGATTAATTTTAGATTCTAAAAGACTGGCAGTATTGTGAAGTTCTTCCGTTGAACAAGATATTTCATAGAAATCATCATTTAAATCACAATCCTCAGCACCACACTCAATGGCAATATCAAATATTTGTTCAAAATCCATAATTTTTTTTGGAACATTAATTTTTCCATAATGA
>CACLQD010000036.1 GCA_902609025.1 uncultured PS1 clade bacterium | reverse complement strand
TATAAAATTAAGATAATCATTTGGCCAACTTTTCTTCCATCTATCTAACAACCATTTTGGTATTTTGGGAGAGTCATTAAAAATCTTTTTATATTTCTCTTCTTCTCTGGCAACATTTCTCATAACTGCATTAACTAGAGCTCGCCATTTTAAAGTTGCACTATCAACTGATGTATTAACGGCAGCATGCGTTGGAGTTTCTAATATAAACATTTGGGCAACGCCAATCCTTAATGCCATTTTAGGGTTACTAGGGAGTTTTTTTATTGGTTCTTTAAGAAGATGATCAATAGTAGAATCAATTTGTGTCAAATATCGTAATACAGAAGAAGACAATAAATAAATAAACGCTTTATCTTTGTTTGAAAGTTTCATGGAATTTTGGTTCTTTGTAGCTTTTTGAAAAGCATCATCGAAAGATACAAAATCCTCAATTACATCCTTTAAAATTAGAGCAACTTTTTTTCTAGCTATATTACCTGATTTTTTTTTCATGAATCTAACCATTAAGAATTGTTTATTTGTAAAATAGGTTATATATGAATTTATGTCTAAAAATCTGGAAAATATAGATAAATTAAAAAATAGGAATTCTCAATCTGCTCTTAAAGAAGCTGAAGAAAGAAGAAAAAATAAAAAAAATAAAAAAGCTGTAACAGAAATAGATGGAAGAGAAGGCCCAGAGCCTACTCGTTATAATGATTGGGAAAAAAATGGAATCATAAGCGACTTTTAGATAACTATTATAGTAATTGTTTAAATTTAAAAATTTCAACTTTTTCAAAAAGATTAGCTTTTTTGTATGGATCATTTTCAGACCATTCTTTTGCTTCGTCTTTATTTTGGACATCTATAACAATTAAACTACCTATCATTGTGTCTTCTTCAGATAAGAATGGACCAGCATATTTCACTACATTAGTTTCAGCGACATATTTTAAATGATCCTCTCTATTTTGCATTCTTGTCTCAATAGCATTTTCTTTGTCTTGGCAAATTAAACAGTAAAGCATTAGTTTTCCTTTTTTATTGGTCTATTAAGAAGGTTGTCGATTATTTCTGTTACAGAGTATTTTTTCTCTATCAAATCATTCACGGCTAAAGTTATTGGCATATCTATCCCATTTTTCTTCGCTAGGTTTGCTATTGCTTTAGCAGAATACATACCTTCAGCAATTGTGGAGAGGCCATTTGTTGCTTCTTCTATGGATTGTCCCTCACCAAGCTTAATACCTAGAGAATAATTACGAGAATTTTTTGAATTACAAGTTAGAAGCAGATCTCCCATTCCTGATAAGCCTGCAAGAGTTTCTTCTTTTCCCCCCATAGAAATAGCCAATCTTTTTATTTCTGAAAAGCCTCTAGCAATTGTAGCTGCTCGAGCACTATCGCCCATCTTTTGTCCTTCAACAACACCAGCCGCAATAGCAATTACATTTTTAGTGGCACCACCAATTTGAGCCCCTATTACATCTTCGCTGATATAAGGACGAAAAGTAGGAAGACCAATACTTTCAGCAATACTTTTTCCTATTTCTATATCTTTACAGGCTAGTGTAACAGCCGTTGGTTTATTATTAACCACATCAATTGCAAAACTCGGTCCTGAAAGTATAGCAATGGGGTTTTCAGGAAAAATATTCTCGGTTACCTGGCTCATCAGACTTAAAGTTGAAATCTCAATGCCTTTTGAGCAAAGTATTATTGGTGTTTCCGATTTAAGAGTTTTTGAAACTTCTAATAAAGTTTCTCTTGTATATTGAGCGGGAGAAACAACAAGCAGCAAATCACATTTAGTTATTTGCTCAAGATTATTGAATGCCACTATTAAATCAGAGAGTTTAACATTGGGCAAAAAAACATTATTTTCATGAGAGGAATTAATACTGCTCACAACAGCACTTTCTTTTGCCCATAAATTAATTTGATGGCCTTGCCGACTCATAACTTCTGCAAGAGCTGTTCCCCATGCACCAGCTCCTAAAATAGAAATGTTTTTAAAATTATGTTTTTCTGTCATTTTGTTTTCACTTCTTCTAAGGGCCACCTAGCTTTAGCAGAAACATCTAGTGAATTCAAAAAACCTTTACTCATTCTCAAACAACCCGCCCAAGCTATCATGGCTGCATTATCCGTACAAAGGTCAATTGGTGGTGATGAAAAATTCATATCATTTTCCAGTGCTAAATTATTCAATCCATCAATAATCTTTTTGTTAGCAGCAACCCCTCCAGAAGCAACCAAGTTTTTTATTGAAAGGTCTGGCCTGCTATCTTTAACAACCTCAATTGATTTCTTTGTTCTATCAATTAAACAATCAACAATTGCTTTTTGATAAGATGCAGCCATATTTTGCATAGTTTTTTCATCAACGGGCTCTAATGTTCTGGATAGTCTTATTAATGCCGTTTTTAATCCTGAGAAAGAAAAGTTACAATTATTTTGACCAAATAATGGTTTAGGTAAATCGAAAGAATCTTCATCACCCATCTGAGCTAACTTTTCTAATTCTGGGCCACCTGGATAACCTAATCCCATAAATTTTGCACCTTTGTCGAATGCTTCACCTACAGCATCATCCAGTGTAGTTCCTAATTGATAATATTTTCCTAATTCTTCAACAATAAGTAATTGACTATGTCCTCCAGAGATTAATAAAAGTATATAAGGAAAATCAATGCTATCTGTAAGCATTGGTGTAAGGGCATGACCTTCTAAATGATTTATGGATATAAGAGGTAATTCTGTAGAGATTGATAAGCCTTTAGCATAGGTCAGACCAACGATTAAACCACCCACAAGACCCGGACCTGTTGTTACAGCTATTCCATCAATTTCTTCTAAATTTTTATTCGCCTCTAATAAGGCTTCATCTACCAATGTATCCAAATACTCAATATGAGATCTAGATGCAATTTCAGGAACAACTCCACCAAAAGGAGAATGTTCATCAATTTGGCTAATTATCTTATTTGCAAGAATTTCACCTTTTCCATTTTCTAAACTTACCATTGATACTGCCGTCTCATCGCAACTAGTTTCAATTCCTAGAACCGTAATATTTTTTTTATCTAAAATCTTATTTATCCCTTCTAACTCTAAATTTTCCGCCAATTCCTTCTATTTTAAGTAAAAAGCTACCCAAAGACGCCGATGTAATTTCTATTGACCTTCCTTTTAAATCTTTTGGTCCTCTATATGGTGTAGAGTCCACTTGCCTCCAAACTTGTCCATTTTCAAGTTCAATCTTAATCTTTCCAAAACTTACCCATTCATTATTTTTTATAGCCGATGAAAGAGAGTTTAGACTTCTGCTTTCTTTACTAACCATAGGATTAACATTTTGTAGAACTCCAAAAGAATC
>CACLQD010000035.1 GCA_902609025.1 uncultured PS1 clade bacterium | reverse complement strand
AAAAGAGATAAAAGTATTGTAGAAAAAGAAGTTTTAAATGCTTTGGATGTTTTTGAAATAGATTTTTTAAAACCTTCTATTGAAAAAAGACTGAAATTAATTTCAGCTTATAATAATGCCGAAATAAAAAAAGATCAGCTACCCAGGGATGTACTCACTGTTCTCTTAATGAATGAAGATGATATAAATATAAATGATGATATTATAAAAAAAGAAATCGCATTTTATCTTCAAGCCGGTTCACACAGTACAGCTAACTCAATGACGCATGCGTTTCATGAAATTTCGAACTGGATCAACGATGATAAACAAAAGTTTAATAAAATAAAAAATGACCCTATCTTTCTTCAAAAATGTGTTCATGAAAGTATGAGACTCCATCCCGCAAGCCCTGTAGCTTGGAGAAAACCAACATGTCCAGTTAAAATAGAAAAAAATACTCATTTAAAAGAAGATGATCTTCTTGTTATGGATTTGTATACGGCAAATCGTGATGTTGGGATATTTGGAGAAGATGCCAATTCCTTTAATCCTGATAGAGAGCTAAAATCTCAACAAAATCTATGGGGTCTAACTTTTGGTATAGGTCTTCATATGTGTTTTGGAAGAGATTTAGATGGCGGTGTTTCTCCAAATCAAGAAACAGACCCATCAAAACATCAGTATGGTGTTGTAACATTATTGATAAAAAAGCTTTTTGAGCATAATGTTCAAAGGGATCCTAAAAATAAACCAGAAAGAGATATAAAAACAGAAAGACCTAATTGGGGAAAATACCCTGTAATATTTGGAGAAAAAAAATGAAAAATGCAATCGTTACCGGGGCAAGCAACGGAATTGGGTTAGAGATTTCTAAAAAACTTAGTGAAAATGATTACCATGTTGGAATGATAGATGTTGATAAAGAAAATTTATTTAAAGAAAGTGAAAATATCAGCAATAGTGTTGCCATTGAAGGGGATGTAACTAACGAAGACTCGATAAAAAACGCATTAGATATATTTAATAAAACACCTGATTTAATTGTTAATAATGCTGGTATAGTTATTTTTGGTGGACTGGAAGAACAAAGTATTGAAGATTTTAAAAAGAGTGTAGATGTTAGCCTTATAGGATCTTACTTAGTTTCACGACTAGCAATAACTTCAATGATAAAAAAGAACTCGGGTTGTATTATCAATATGTCATCAATAAATGGTGTGCATCCCGGTCCGGGTACTGGTGGTTACCCTCCAGCAAAAGCAGGAATTGTTTCACTAACTCAGCAAATGTCTATTGAATGGGGTCCTTATGGGATTAGAACAAACTCAATAGCGCCAGGTTTTATTGATGCAGGAATGTCTAAACCAATATATGCCGTAAATAAAGTTAGAGAATTAAGGGGTAATGCTGTTCCTATAAAAAAGCTTGGTGAAGCTGAAGATATAGCTAATGCCGTTCTTTTTCTTGCCTCAGATAATGCATCCTATATCAATGGACATAATCTTGTAGTTGATGGAGGTGTAATTAATAGTGTTTTAGGTCAGCTACCAAGGGATTGATGAAAAAAAATTTAATAGTAACTGGTGGAATATTTCATCCTTTTGAAGAAACCTCTAATTCATTATCTAATATTCTCTCTGAAATGGATTATGTATCTGAAATAACTACAGATGTAGAAAAAGGATTTAGCAACCTAAATAATTATGACCTTCTAACGATGAATTTTTTAAGATGGCGAATGTTGAATCATGAAAAATACATTCCCTACCTTGATGAGTGGCAATTTAGTTTATCAAAACAAGGTCAAGAACATTTAAAAAATTACTTAAAAAATGGAGGTTCAATAATTGCTTTTCATACATCGTCAATTTGTTTTGATGATTGGTCTGATTATAAAAAAGTTATTGGCGGTAAATGGGTTTGGGATAAAACCTATCATCCACCACAAGGAATAGTTGAAATATCACCTATCAACGGTCATGAAATTTCAGAAAATATAAACAGTTTTAAAATTAATGATGAAATTTACCATCATTTAGAGCTTGAAAACTCATCAGAGCCATTTCTCAAAGGTTTAACAAAAGAAACTAATGAAGAGCACATAATTGGATGGACATATCAATTTGAAAAAGGGAAAGTTGTATATAACGCTTTAGGTCATGACAGTGAATCATTAGAAAATGAAAACTTTGTAAAAATAATTAAACAATCTATAAATTGGCTCGAGGGTAAAGAATAGTGGAAAATCTAGATAAGAAATCAATACTAATAACTGGTGGCGCTACTGGACTGGGTTTTGCTATGGCCAAAAGATTTTCAAAAAAAGGTGCTTTTGTAACAATTTGTGGAAGAAGAAAAGAAAAAATAGATGAGGCAGTAAGTAATTTAAAAGTTAATTCAATCGGAATTGTTGCTGATGTAACTAATGAACAGGATAGAGATAGAATTATTAATCAAACTATAGAGCATGGCGGAAAAATTGATGTACTTATTAATAATGCAGGAAACATGTATCGAGGCAATATTGATGAACTTGAAGAAAGCAAACTAATTGAGATTTTTAACTCAAATGTAATTTCTGGCATGTTACTTTTAGGTAAAGCTAAACAATATTTAAAGGAAACTGAGGGAGTGAATATTTTCATTGGTTCTGTTCATAATCGAAGAGCTTTCCCAGGAGCTTCGCCATATGCTGCAACAAAAGGAGCTCTAGAAACTCTTACAAGAGTATTGGCTGCTGAGTTAGGAAAAGACAAAATAAGGGTAAATTGTGTGGTACCCGGGGCGATTTTTACAGAAATAAACCAAAGAGCTGGTTTATTTGATGATGATCAAGCAAAAAAACGTCTTGATTCAATGGCAAAAATACATGCTTTAGGTGAAATTGGTACTCCAGAAGATATAGCGGAAGCAGTTGAGTATTTAATTAGCGCTCGATGGACAACAGGTGCAATACTTGATGTGGATGGGGGTTTGGGATTGGGTCTTACAGAAGACTAACTATATTGGAAGACTAGAAATGCCTCCATCAACTGCAATTGATTGACCAGTTATATAGCTAGCCTTTTCAGAGGATAGAAATGTAACTAAAGCCGCAAGTTCTTGAGCTTGTCCAACTCTTTTTGCAGGAATATCACTTGCAATAGACTTTAAGATATCCTCGCGTGATGAGTTTGAATTCTTCAGTTGTGCTTTTATAAGTCCATCAACTCTTTCTGTGTGAGTAAAACCAGGGCATACATTATTAATTA
This sequence comes from uncultured PS1 clade bacterium, assembly GCA_902609025.1. GTDB lineage: Bacteria > Pseudomonadota > Alphaproteobacteria > MED-G09 > MED-G09 > AG-430-B22. The sequence continues at coordinate 295 of CACLQD010000035.1, read as the reverse complement.
AGATATTATCAGAAGCTACCTGATTAGATAATGTCTTTGCCCAACCGTGTATAGACATCCTTACTCCATTAGATAGCATAAGATTATCTATAGGCTGTTTTGCTGATACTGAACTTATATTAATTATTCTTCCCCATTTATTCTTTTTCATAAAAGGTAAAACTTTTCTAGTAACTCGAACTGCAGATAAGAAAGTTGACTCAAATGTTTTTAACCAGTCCTCATCAGAAAGATCATCAAAAAAACCTGCTTTTGGACCTCCAGTATTATTAACAAGAATATCAACCTTTTTAAA
>CACLQD010000034.1 GCA_902609025.1 uncultured PS1 clade bacterium | reverse complement strand
TCGAGTCTCGTCACTCCCGCCATCTTAAATCTATTTGTTGCTTGATTTCTAATCTTTATATAAGTTCATTATTAATTTATTGAGGATTAATATGTCAGATAAAAAAGAATTAGAAAGAATATTGGAAGTTCAGAAAAAAGCCCATTTAAGAGATGGCCCTTTATCCCTTGAGCAGAGAAAAGAATGGATTGATAGACTTATTAATTCTATTATTGAGTACCAAGATAAAATTCCAGTGGCGATATCAAAAGACTTTAGCCATAGAAGCGAAACTAGTTCTTTGTTAACCGATGTTGCTTCATCTATAACATCACTTAAGATTGCTAAAAATAATATTAAAAAATGGATGAAGCCTTCAAAAAGGACAGTATCACCAGCAATCCTGGGCATACTAGGCGCTAAATTAAGAGTTGAATATCAACCATTAGGAACAATTGGACTTATAAGCCCTTGGAATTTTCCTGTTGTTTTAACTTTTGGCCCTTTGGGAAGTATTTTTGCTGCGGGTAATCGCGTAATGATAAAGCCTTCAGAATTTACTCCAAGAACATCAGAATTAATGAAAAATATGTTTGAAGATAATTTTTCTGAGGAAGAGGTTGCCGTTATAACTGGAGGTCCTGAAGTAGGTGCAGATTTTTCATCTCTTCCCTTCGATCATCTGTTATTTACGGGCGCAACATCAATAGGAAAGCATGTTATGAGAGCTGCTTCTGAGAATCTTGTTCCTGTAACATTAGAGTTAGGCGGAAAATCACCAGTTATAATTTCTGATACAAGTAATGTTAAACAATCTTCAAAAAGGATTTTTGCAGGTAAAACTATGAATGCTGGTCAAATTTGTCTTGCTCCTGATTATGTATTATTGCCAGAAAATAAACTTGATAAATTTATAATGCATTCAAAAGAGACTATTGCAAGCATGTTTCCTTCAATAAAAGATAATGATGATTATACATCTGTAATTAATGAAAGGCATTATTCCAGACTTAAGTCATATATTGATGAGGCAAAGGATAATGGGTGTGAAGTCATAGAAATTAATCCTGCTGATGAAGATTTTGAGCAACAAGAGCATTATAAAATTCCCCCAACACTATTAATTAATCCAGATGATAATTTGAAAGTGATGCAGGAAGAAATATTTGGACCAATATTACCAATAAAAACATATAAAGAATTTGGTGAAACAATTGATTATGTAAATAAAAAAGATAGACCGCTTGGTTTATATTATTTTGGCAATGATAATAATGAATTATCTTCTGTTTTAGATAAAACAACATCCGGAGGAGTCACGGTAAATGATGTAATTTTTCATGTAGCTCAAGATAACGCTCCTTTTGGAGGAATTGGACCATCCGGAATGGGCTCGTATCATGGTGAGGAAGGGTTTAAGAATTTTTCTCATGCTAAAACTATATTTACTCAAACAAAATTAGATAGTGTCATATCTGTATTTAGACCACCATATGGATCTAAAGCAAGAAAAGCTCTTAAATCTCAAATTAAAACTTAAAATAAAATATGCCTAAGATAGATAGAAATGGAGTTGAGATTAATTATGAAGTTTATGGAAGTGGCCCCGCCCTTTTCTTGACACATGGTTTCTCGGCAACCTCTAAAATGTGGGATGATCAAATTAACACATTAAGTAAACACTTTACTCTCATAGTTTGGGATATGAGAGGGCATGGACAAACAGATTATCCTGATGATGAAACATTATATAATGAGGAAGAAACTATTGAGGACATAAGAGCAATTTTAATCAATTTAAAAATTGATAAAGTTAATGTTGGGGGTATGTCTTTAGGAGGATATATGTCTTTAGCCTTCTATCATAAATATCCGGAAATGGTTGAATCTTTATTAATAATTGATACTGGACCTGGTTTTAAAAATGCTGAAGCAAGAGACGGCTGGAATAATTATGCTTTAAAGCAAGCAAAAAAATTCGACGAAACTGGTTTAGATAGTTTAATTGGTAAAAGTAAAGAGATGAATCCTCATAACCACAGAAATGCCAAAGGATTAGTGAATGCAGCTAAAGGTATGTTAACTCAAAAAGATGATAGAATAATCAATGAGCTTCCTAATATAAAAGTACCTTCATTAATTGTTGTAGGTGAACATGATAAGCCATTTCTTGCCGCAGCAGACTATATGGAGAAAAAAATTAAAAATTCAATAAAAATTATCATTAAGGATGCTGGTCATGCTGTTAATATCGATCAACCAGATGTTTTAAACGAAGAGGTTAAAAGGTTTTTATTATCGTAATTTTTTCGCCGAAAACCTTGGAAAAAAGTTATTTATTCCTATATATAATCATGTAAACAAAGCGTGAATCGGTTATAAATTTCGTAAATTTATAATTCTTTATATGGAGAGGTTAAATGCATTCCATTTTAAACGACTACCTTCCAATATTAATTTTTATGTCTTTAGCTGCTTTTGTCGTTATAGCTTTGACATTGCCTCCTATATTATTTGCGCCAAAAAACCCTGATAAAGAGAAATTATCTCAGTATGAATGTGGTTTCGAACCTTTCGATGATGCAAGAACTAAATTTGATATTAGATTTTACCTTGTTGCAATTCTTTTTATAATTTTTGATCTAGAGGTCGCATTCTTGTTTCCTTGGGCAGTAGTTTTTGGTGATATTGGTATTTTTGGTTTTGTATCCATGATGGTTTTTCTTGGAGTGCTCACTATTGGTTTTATTTATGAATGGAAAAAAGGTGCTTTGGAATGGGATTAATAAATAACAAAGATATAAAAAAATTATCAACAGAAATTGATAATAAAGGTTTTTTTGTTACTTCTACAGAGGCCCTTATAAATTGGGCAAGAACCGGTTCACTTCATTGGATGACATTTGGTCTTGCTTGTTGTGCAATTGAGATGTTTCAGACAAACGGTCCTCGTTATGACCTTGAAAGATATGGAGCAGCTCCTAGAGGTTCTCCTCGTCAATCAGACGTAATGATTGTTGCCGGAACATTGACAAATAAAATGGCTCCAGCAATTAGAAAAGTATACGATCAGATGCCTGAACCTAGATATGTAATATCTATGGGTTCATGCGCCAATGGAGGAGGTTACTATCATTATTCTTATTCAGTGGTAAGAGGTTGCGATAGAATTTTACCTGTAGACATCTATGTGCCTGGATGTCCGCCTACAGCAGAAGCCTTAATGTATGGAATACTTCAACTTCAAAAGAAAATCAGAAGAACAGGAACAATAGAAAGATAGAGAAAACTTATGAAAAAATTCAAAATGCCTGAAACTCTATCTCAAGAAATTAACAATTTTGAGCTACTTAACTCCTTTATTCTAAAAAGAGAGATATTTGATAAAAATTTGATTATTCTTGTTGATCAATCAAACTTAATTAATGTCTTTAAAATTTTAAAAGATGAACAAGGTTTTGCTTTTACACAGCTGACTGATTTATGTGGAGTAGATCTCCCTCACGAAGAAATTAGATTCCAAGTTGTATATAATCTATTGTCTATGAATAA
>CACLQD010000033.1 GCA_902609025.1 uncultured PS1 clade bacterium | reverse complement strand
CCCAATGGAGTTAAGTTTTTTTCTTATTCTGTATATATGAGTTTCAAGTGTTCTTGTTTCGATACTTTCATCATATCCCCATATTTCTCTAAGAAGTTCCTTTTGAGGTACCTTATGATCAATTTTGTTTAAAAGTTTCCAAAGGATTTCTGTCTCTTTTTCGGTTAACTTATCTTGAACCTTATCAAAAGATATTTTTCTACCTAAGGCATCAAGAGAAAAATCGCCCATTGTGATATCAGTCATTTTGTTTTTTCTTTCTCTTATCAAACTCTCAATTGCCTGAATAATATTGCTAAGACTTAATGGTATATTTATTATAAATTTTGGGTTTATTTCTTTTTCTGACAAAATAAATTTCTGATTTTTTTTATTAATTAAAAAAATTGATTTTTTTTCATTTTCTCTGAAAAAATTCAAGTGTTTCTTATCAATATTATCAAGAGCATCATTAGAGACAATTAATACACTAAAATCGTCTGATTTCTTTATTAAATCCAAAATTGAATTATTTGTATAAATGGATGTTGAAAATTTTCCATATAATGAGAATGACTCCTCTAACAAATCAAGCAAGTTTTGGTTCTTAGCAATTATAGCAATTTTATCCTTTTGATTATCCAACTCTATCACCCATAATAGCCTCACCAATCCTTATATGTGTTGCGCCAAATAAAATTGCTTCTTTGAAATCTGAGCTCATTCCCATGCTCAGATTTTTTAAATTATTTTTTTTTTGCCATTTGATACAAAAAAGCGAAATAGATTGATGAATCATTACCTTTTGGTGGTAAACACATTAACCCATTTATTTTTTAGATTTTTAATAGCATCAGCATAAAACTTACCAAAACCATCTATTGAAATTCCTGTTTTTTGCTTTTCATCGGCTAAATTGACTTGGATAAAAAATTCAGTATTTTCTTTAATCTTCTCCGGGTATTCTAAAATCTTATCTACAAGTTTTTTTCTATCAACGGTATGAATTGATGAAAATAAATCTAAAGCTATTTTAGTTTTATTTGTTTGAAGTGGCCCAATAAGATTTAATTCAATATTCTTATATTCATTCATTAAGTTTGGCCATTTATTTTTAGCCTCTTGAACCCTGTTCTCTCCATAATATAGATGCCCAATATCAAGCAAGGGCTTTATGTTCTCAACATCAAATTTTTTTGTAACGATAATTAGTTTAATTTCGTCCATATTTCTATCGGCCTCATCTGCCGAAATCCTTATCTGTTCAAGAATAGTGTTATAATTCTGAATTATTTCTTCCATATTCTGATTTTAGATCATTTTTTATAAATAAAGAAAATATTTAATCTTAATGAAGTTATTATTTTTTTAGTTTATTTTAGCCTAATAATTCTGATATTAAATAACTAGGATAAACTTTCTTGGGAGATCTATGTGAACATACCTTTAAAATTTTTATTAGCATTTGTAATACTATTTTCATTAAGTTCTTGTGGCAATAGAACGGATAGAACAATTTCTGATATAGAGCAATCCCAATACTCTATGGCTGTAAACGCTTTTTTATGGCGAGCAAGCCTTGATACTCTAATGTTTATGCCGATTGATAAAAGCGACTCTACTGGCGGTATAATATCAACAAACTGGTATAGCGGCGAAGGCATAACGAATGAGAGAACTAAGGTTTTTGTCTATATCAAAGATAGAAGATTAAGAGCAGATGCTATAGAAGTTGCTGTATTCAGGCAAATTAAATCTGATAATGAATGGGAAGACGCTGAAGTAAACTTTGAAACAGCAAAATTAATAGAGAATTCAATTCTTACAAAGGCTAGAGAGCTTAGGCTTGGAAGTAAAGCTTTTGAATAAGTATATTAATGGATTATAGCCCAAAAAAAATAGAACCTTATTGGCAAGATTTGTGGTCTAAGGAAAAATCCTTCGCCTCTGAAAAATCTGATAAAAATTTACCAAAGAAATATATACTGGAAATGTTTCCTTACCCCTCAGGAAGAATTCATATGGGCCATGTCAGGAACTATACTATAGGCGATGTAATAACGAGGTACAGAATAACCAAAGGTGATAACGTATTACATCCTATGGGATGGGATGCTTTTGGTATGCCAGCAGAAAACGCCGCTATGGAAAACAAAATTCATCCTAAAGAATGGACCTATAAAAATATCGACAGCATGAGAGAACAGTTAAAATCTCTAGGCCTTGCAATTGATTGGGACCGTGAATTTGCAACTTGTGACCATGATTACATTAAACATCAACAAAAAATCTTCATTGATTTTTTAAAAAATGATCTTGTTTATAGAAAAGAAAGTGAAGTTAATTGGGATCCTGTAGACAATACAGTATTAGCAAATGAACAAGTGATAGATGGTTTAGGATGGAGATCTGGTGCAGAAGTTGAAAGAAGAAAGCTAAATCAGTGGTTTCTAAAAATTTCAGATTTTTCCGATGATTTGCTTGATGGTTTAGAAGAATTAGATAAGTGGCCTGAAAAAGTAAAACTTATGCAAAAAAATTGGATAGGAAAATCTACAGGTGCAGTTTTTAGTTTTAAAGTTATAGAAAACTTTTCAAAGATTGCTGACAAAATTGAGGTGTACACAACAAGACCCGACACATTATTTGGTGCCAGCTTTTGTGCTGTTGCTCCTGATCACGAAATAGCAAATATAATATCTCAGAATAACAATAATGCTCTAAAATTTATAGAAAAATGCCAAAAGATTGCTTCTTCCGAAGAAGCTATAGAAAAAGTTGCGAAAGAAGGATTTGATACAGGAATTAAAGTACAGCATCCATTCGATAAAGATATAAAACTACCGGTTTACATAGCTAATTTTGTATTATCATCTTATGGTAAAGGCGCAATTTTTGGCTGTCCAGCACATGATCAAAGAGACCTAGATTTTGCTAGAAAATATGATCTTCCTGTTTTGCCTGTAGTATGTCCAGATAATGTAAGCGAAAAAGATATGGTAATTGAAAATGAAGCTTACATTGGGGAAGGAAAAATTATTAATTCAAAATTCCTAGATGGGCTAGATATAGTTGAAGCCAAAAAGGTTGCTATTAATAAACTAAAGGAATTAAAAATAGGAAAAAAGGAAATAAATTATAGATTAAGAGATTGGGGAATTTCAAGACAAAGATACTGGGGTTGTCCGATTCCTATTTTGCATAGAGAAGATGGCGCAATAATTCCAGTTCCAATAGACGAACTTCCGATAACATTGCCGGAAGATATTGACTTTTCACAGCCAGGTAATCCATTAGAAAAACACCCTACCTGGAAGCATACAACTTGCAAAGAAACAGGGCTGAAAGCGATAAGAGAAACCGATACATTTGATACATTTATTGACTCTTCATGGTATTTTGCGAGATTTTGTGAGCTTGATAACTCTAAACCAATTAATAAAGATGAAGCAAATTACTGGTTACCCGTTGATCAGTATATTGGAGGAGTAGAACATGCAATATTACATTTACTATATTCTAGATTTTTTACGCGGGCCTTAAAAATTACAGGGCACCTAGAAATCAAAGAGCCTTTTGATGGTATGTTTACACAAGGAATGGTTTGTCATGAAACATATTCTAACGAAAAAGGTGATTGGATAGAGCCAAAATTTGTGAGAAAAGAAGATAATAAAAAAGAGGCCCATCATAAAGATACTGGTGAGAAAATAAAAGTTGGCCCCTCAGAAAAAAAAATGTCAAAGTCAAAAAAGAATATAGTTGACCCAGACGACATTATTAAACTATATGGTGCGGATACAGCAAGATGGTTTGTCCTTTCTGATTCTCCTCCTGATAGAGATATTTTCTGGACAGAAGCAGGTATAGAATCCTCTAATAAGTTTATAAACAAGATATGGAGAACAATTCTGGAGTATAAAGAAATTGTTGAACATAAGGATATTAAAAATACATCTGAACAAGTAAAATTTATGAAAATTATTCATAAAAGCATTAAAGATATCACATTTAATCTTGAAACAATGTCATTTAATAAAGCTATTGCAAACATATATTCTCTTATTGGAGAACTTTCCAAATCAGAAACGAAAGAAAAAATAAATAGTGAAACTGCCTCTAAAATTTTGAGAAATCTAATAGTGCTTTTATCACCTTTTATTCCTCATTTAGCTGAAGAGTCATGGGCACATGCTGGTTTTGATGGTTTAGCCTGTAAACAATCTTGGCCGGAGTTTGATCAAAGTCTCACAGAAAATGAAAGCGCAAAAATTATTATTCAGATAAACGGAAAAAAAAGAGGTGAATTAAGTCTATCAATAATAGCTGAGGAAAAAGAAGCTATTGAAGTCGCAAAAAATAATAATAAAATAAAGAATGATCTAGCGGGAAAAGAAATTAAAAAAATAATTTATGTTAAGGGAAGGATTTTAAATTTTGTTGTTTAGAAAAAATATAATAATTCTTCTCTTTGTTTTTTTTCTTAAATCTTGTGGT
>CACLQD010000032.1 GCA_902609025.1 uncultured PS1 clade bacterium | reverse complement strand
GTTCCCTTGCAACTACTCTTAACCCAATTAACCCACCCCAATCCTGTCCAAAGAAAGTTATATCTTGAAAGTCATTAGCATTTAACCAGTCAACCATCCAATCGACTTGATTTTGGTAACTGTAATCAGATCTTGAAGCAGGCTTATCAGACTTTCCATAACCCGGTAAATCAGGCGCGATAACTCTTATTCCGGCTTTTGTTAAGAAAGGTATCATTCTTGAGTAGAGATAACACCAAACTGGTTGACCATGCATTGCCAACAATATAGGTCCATCTTTAGGTCCTTCATCTATGTGATGTATTCTTAATTCACTTCCATCTTTAGTCTTAATATTCGTATAACATGGCTCATAAGGAAAATCGGTTATTACATCAAAACTTTTGTCAGGCGTTCTCAATATTTTCATATTTACTCCTTACCTATTAGTAATTTTTCACAGCCCGTTTCTTTTAAAAAATTAAAAACCTTTGTCTTGTCATCTTGCTCAAGCTCATTAAATTCATCTCTAATCCATTCTAAGCACTTAGCTTGATAGGGAAATGTTTTTTGCTCCCACATTTGGTCATCAATTTTTGTTGACCAAGTTTCTTGGCCCTCTTTAAAAGCTATTGAATTTGCAATCATTGCAGGTACATATCCATGACTCAATTCCTCAAAAATGGAGAAGGTTGTGTCTGGAAGATCTTTAATTGATAAAAGATGACTTGAGTCTACATTAAAACCTGATAAATCTTCCATAATATCAACCCAAGCAACAGATCTAGGTGATAACTCTAGAGCTATTTCTCTTGATGTTGGATCAAAGCCAATGAGTTGGGTCATTTGTCCATAAAAAGCAAAATCTGATGACAGAGGCTTATTACCCAATAAAAAGGGGGTAGTTTCAAAATGATTTTCTAATAATGCTAGAAATCTTTTATAACTTCTTTCAATAATATCTCCAGTTTTTTCATTGGAACCAACAACCCATAATCTACTTATCTGCAAATCAGTAATATATTTTTTAAAATCTTTATGTGCTTTTTCTTCTAAGTTTACTGAGTGAAGAAGAGGCAATATATTGCCAGCATTATCAATATCCCTTTGAAAATGCCACCGATAATGGAACATGTATTTAGTTACCCATTCATCGCCAAAATCTTCAAGAATTGAGTTTAATAAGGCAAGAGATTTATTTTTCGGAATAATACCTCTGTCAGAATTATTAACCTCAAGTTTTCTTATTATGGGTGTTGTATCACAAATAGCTTTAACTTCACTGCCATTATGTAATAAAACTACTGGTAAAAGTGTGGGTTTGGGAGTTTCCAAGCCCATCGAATCTAATATTTCTTTGGCATTACCCCAAATTACGGAATGTTGAATATTCCTATACCTTAAAGCTGATAGCATTTTTCTAGTGTAGGGTGATGCTGGTACGCCAATTATCGTTATTTTGTTTTTATTTTCCAATAATATATACTCCTATCTATAATAAAAAATAACAAGTAATAAAGGTTGGATATGAGTCTCATCAAAGAAGAGTTACAAACATCAAAAAAAAATTTAACACAAAGAAGAATTGTTACAAATGATATTGATTTGGATGATTTAAAAAATAGAGAAATAATAGTTCAAATTGAAAATTTTGCTTTCACATCTAACAATGTTACATACGGTGTTGCAGGCGAAATGATGGGTTATTGGCAATTTTTTCCAACTATGAATGATCCTGAAAACATATGGGGATGCATACCAATGTGGGGTTTTGCTGAAATAAAGTACTCAAATAATAAAGAATTAGAAGTTGGAGAAAGACTTTTTGGTTATTTTCCGGCATCTAATATTTTGACTTTAAAACCGATTAAAATTTCACAAAAAACTTTTATAGATGGTGAGGAACATCGAAAAGAATTACCTCCAGTTTACAATAATTACATAAGATTAAACAATGAAGATAATTATAATAAGAATAATGACAATATAAGGGCTCTTTTATTTCCACTTCATATTACATCTTTTTGTTTATGTGATTATCTTCAGAATGAAAATTATTTAGGGGCTGAACAGGTGATCATATTAAGCGCATCTAGTAAAACAGCTATTGGCCTTGCTCAGGGTTTGCAAAGTGAAGAGAAAAAACCTGAAATTACTGGGTTAACTTCAAAAAGAAATTTTGAATTTGTAGAAAGTTTAAATTCATACGATCAGATTTATTCTTATGATGACCTTAGTGATATAAATATTAATAATTCTAGTCTAATGGTCGATATGGCTGGTAATAGAGAAATACTAGGAAAACTCCATAGTTCACTTGGAAATCAAATGATTAAGTGTATTACAGTTGGTATGACACATTGGGATAATGAAACAACAGCTGATGATGCAATGGGTCAACTTATGAATAGAGATAGAACTGAGTTCTTTTTTGCTCCAGATCATATCCAAAAAAGGATAAGTGATTGGGGAACAGATGGTTACAATAAAAAAACAACATCTTTTATGGATGCTAGAGCCGAACAAAGCAAAAATTGGATGACCATTAAAGAAGTTTCAGGATTAAATAATTTTTTAGATACTTATGATGAAGTTATTCAAGGTGATATAAATCCAAATGAAGGAATAATTGTTAATATCTAATTAAATAAATTCTTAAATTAGAGAATTATAGACTACCAAGGATGAATATCGCCATTCCATTTATAAAAATTGCCAGAATCTTCTTTTGTTAGTCCGCTAATCACATTCCTAATACCAGACGCACTTTCTTCTGCTGTTATTTCTGCCCCTGGTCCACCCATATCCGTTTGAACCCATCCTGGATGCATGATTGACACAGTTATTGGATCTTCAGCCCAATCAAGAGATAATATTTTACCAACTTTACCAACTGCAGCTTTAGTGGTTGAATAAATATACATTCCACCCATTGGCCATGTAGAAGCGCCTAACTGACTGGAAAGTATCATTAGGTTTCCATTACCCGAAGCGACTAAATTGCTTTTAAATGCTTTCGCAACCAAAAGTGGGCCAATTGTGTTTGTATCAAGAGTTTTATGCCATTGATCTATATCTATATTATCAAGTGATTGTTGTTCCATTGGGTCTCCTCCAACATCACCTGCAACTATTATTACGTTATCTATAACTCTATCTCCTATATTAGTTGCAGCAGTATTAATCGATGAGGGATCTGCAATATCAAGCTGTTCGATAGAAATATTTTCTGATCCTGAAGCAAGTTCGTCAAGCAAAGAAGCATTGGCTTTGTCTCTAGCGCAAGCAATTACAGAATTTCCATCATCGGAATACTGCTTTGTTAATTCAAGCCCAATTCCTCTCGTAGCACCAACAATTAATATATTTGACATATGTATCTCCCTTAATACTAAATAATGACATCAATATTACAGAATGTATTTAAATACTCAACAACAACTTTATTTCCTTGGTTCTCTTATCATAGGGTGTGCGGGAGGAGAGTCACCAACTTGAACTTTACCCATACTTTCAAAACCATGCCTTTCATAAAGCGACATATTTCGGGGATTAGAAGATTCTAAATATGCTCTCTCGCCTCTTTCATCAATCGTTTTGAGGGCTTCTTTTAATATAAATGAACCAACACCAAGACCTTGTTTGGATGGATCGACTCCAATAAAAGCCAAATACCAAGCATCATCCGGATGATAATTTGAGAATTCCTCAAAAAACTGACTTACGAATTCAATTCTCTCCTCTGTCATCCATTCTAGTGTTGGATATAAACATGTTTCATCAAATTCAAAACCAGGTGGATGCCATAATGAAGCCCCATAAAAATTTTCTTCAGCAAATACTACATCGTTAGAAAAAGATATTTTTGAGAATTCTTCCATCCATGTATCAAAATTTACTAAATATATATTTGGATCAGGAAACACCCATCTTATTAAAGGATCAGATGAGAAACCGAGTTTTAAAACACCTTTTATTTTATCTTTATGTTGTTTTTGCACCCTAATAATTTTTGGTAAATTAGCCTCTTCCATAATAGCCCTTACATTCTTTTAAAATTAAATTCATTATCTCTATGCAATACTATATCAGCAAATTTTGGTATTTCTTCCAAAACATATCTTGTTAACCTTTCATAATGCATAACAAAATGAATAACCTCTTCTTTTGTCATAATTTTCTTTTTCATTTCTGGATCAGTAAGATTTTTTTCAAGGGTTTTTTCTTGTATCCATCTACTTTCAAAAATATGTTCCATGCTTGGTACCTTAATCATGAGTAATATATCAAAACTGTTAAACAATTCCTGATAATCTCCCGATAATTCTCTATTATACCACTTTGACCAAACTCCATCTGGATCTTGTTTTTCTTCTAGCTCGTTTAAAGGTGGTGACCAATTTTTTTCAGAAATTGGCTTAGCTCCGCAAAACCATCCATCAAAAAAAATAAAATCTGGTTTTCCTTTGTATTGCACCCATTCGCTCTCTGGTAAATGCTTATCTAATAGCTTAGAAAATACAGGAATTGATGTAATCATTTCATTTGTGGCAAAATTTAAGGAATCTATTGTCTTTAAACCAAGGTCAACATCATGAGTACCAGGTACACCCCTAACTTTACACATAGAATGAATTTTTTTTCCAAGTAATTCTCTATCATCTTGAGATTTGTATATGTCATCAATTGAAAAGCCTGTAGTTCTTTTTTTAAATCCTTTTTTTAAGACCAACTGAACAAAGTCAGATAATGTTGTCTTACCTGAACCTTGCCCGCCTGTAAGGCCTATCAAAAACGGTTTTGCAGTCTTTTCTAAAGAATTTAGATATACAGCTATGGGAATTACTATTTCTTTGAAAAATTTTTGATCAATATTTTTAATTTTAATACTATCAGAATAGGAAAATAAATCCTTTTCAACTTTTTCAAAAAGAATAAGGCAATTTTCATCATTTGAATCTGGTAGTTTTACAGCCATAATATTTCCCTTTGTTTACAATTTAACAAATATTATATAAAAAATGAAAAATTAAAAAAAAATCATGGATAAATCATTTCTCATATTTTTAGCTATTCCTATTTTCTTCCTGATGATT
>CACLQD010000031.1 GCA_902609025.1 uncultured PS1 clade bacterium | reverse complement strand
TTTTTGAGTTTGCTAAGGATCATTCTGAACTTTTTATGATTATGAGTAGTAATTTAAATGATGTTAAGGCATTTTCTATCGAAACACCGATGATGACACTAGAAATAGAATCTCTCAAAGAAGACATTATTATTGGAATAAATAACGGAATACTTCCTGATGTTGATCCAGACTATTTTTGTTCGGTTATACAATCTGTTGCTGAAGGTATAGCCTTTACATTTGTTAAAGGAAGAATGTCAAACGAAGACATTAATAATGCTGTTAAATTTTGTACCAACTTTATCGTAAATGGAATTAGGGCAGTATAAAATGTTTAAAGCTGCAATTGTAAATTCCCTGGCAAATGATTTATCTTCTATTGAAATTGTTGAACTCAAAAGAAAATCACTTAAACCTAACGAAGTTCGTATCAAGATAATGGCTGCGGCTGTTAATTTTCCTGATTTACTAATGACCGAAGGTTTATACCAATATAAACCTGAGCCACCATTCACGCTAGGCATGGAGTCATCGGGTATAGTTATTGAGGTCGGAGATGATGTAAAATCATTTTCCATTGATGATAATGTGATTGTAGGTGGAAAAACAGGTTCTTTCGCTGAAGAAATCGTTGTTACTGAGGATCTATTGAGACTTAAACCCAATACCTTAAATTGGGAACAAGCGGCATCTTTCACTGTCGCTTATCTTACTGCTTATGTTGCTCTTGTTTGTAGAGGAAACATAGAAAATGGAGAAAGTCTTTTAGTGCATGGGGCTGCAGGTGGTGTTGGTTTAGCAGCTGTTGATCTTGGAATACATTATGGAGCAAAAGTTATTGCTACATCTGCATCTTCTATTAAGCGTGAATTCTTATCTTCATATGGAGCTCACCATGTCTTACCGGATAATGGATTTAAGGACAAAGTCAAAGAACTTACCGCTAGCAATGGTGCAGATATTATCTATGATCCTGTCGGAGGTGATGTATTTGATGAGTCTGTTCGATGCATTGCTTGGAATGGTCGTTTATTAATTATTGGGTTTACTTCTGGACGAATTCCAAGCATTGGTGTGAACATGCCCCTCATAAAGGGTTTCTCCGTCGTCGGGGTGAGGGGTGGTGAATATGGAAGAAGAAATCCAGAAATGGGAAAGAAAAATCTTGAGGTAATTGACAAATTGGCTACTGAAGGAAAATTAAACCCCTATATACACAAGTCTTATCCGATTGAAAAAACTATAGATGCTCTAAGTGAACTGAAAAATAGAACTGTTATAGGAAAAATTTGTATTAAACCTTAATTTTCTTATTGAATAATTATTTGAATAATGTACAGTATTCAAAATTATATAATTATTTATAGAAAAGAGGAGTGATAATGCCAAGAGGAGGCGCAAGGGCAGGAGCAGGTAGACCTAACGGACAAGGTAAATTTGGAGAAAAAACCAGACCAATACGTATTCCTATTAGCAAAATCGATAGTGTTATGAACTTTGTTAATAACAGCAATATATCTCTCCCGCTGTATAGTAGTAAAGTTCCAGCAGGATTCCCATCGCCTGCTGATGATCATATGGAGGGCAAGCTAGATTTAAACACACACCTTGTTAAACATCCGACAGCAACATTTTTTGTAAAGGCATCAGGTGATTCTATGTTAGGAGCAGGTATACATGACGGAGACATTCTTGTTGTTGACCGTAGTCTTGAACCACGAAAAGGAAAGGTTGTAATTGCGGCTGTTGACGGACAATTAACAGTAAAACGCTTACAAAAAAAAGGATCAAAAACTTTTTTAGTTCCAGAAAATAAAAAATTTCGTTCAATAGAATTAAATGAAAATAATGATGTGAAGATTTGGGGTGTTGTGACTAATGTCATTCATAAAGTCTAGCGATAAAAACATCTTTGCTCTCGTAGATTGTAATAATTTTTATGTCTCATGTGAGCGTGTTTTTAATCCATTCTTAATGGATCAACCAATTGTTGTATTATCAAATAATGACGGATGCATAATTGCTAGGTCAAATGAAGTAAAGGCTTTAGGAATTCCTATGGGCGCACCTTTTCATCATTATCAACATACATTATTACAAAAAGGTGTTCAGATATTTTCATCGAATTATCAACTTTATGGTGATATGTCAGGAAGAGTAATGGATTCCTTAAAAATATTTAGCCCAGATGTTGAAGTTTATTCAATTGATGAAGCATTTGTAAAATTTAAATATTCTAGAAGAAGAAATCATTATGAATACTTAAAAAGTATTAAGAATAGTATTTTTCAATGGACTGGTATTCCAGTTTCAATTGGGTTAGGTCCAACAAAGACATTAGCTAAGATAGCTAACTCTTTAGCAAAAAAATCAAAAGTTGAATGCATTTATGATTTGGGCTCTACATCAAATCAAATTGAGGTGCTTGAAAATGTTCAGGTAGAGAATATTTGGGGAATATCAAAGCGATGGGGAGCTAAATTAAGGCTTATAGGTATAGGCAATGCTTTACAATTACGGAATGCTTCACCTCAAAAGATACGTAAATATTTAGGTGTAGTTTTAGAGAGGATTGTTTATGAATTAAGAGGCGTATCTTGTTTAGATCTTGATCAGATACAGACACGTAAAAACATAATGGTTTCTAGAAGTTTTGGAAATCCCATTAATAACTTAACCGATTTAGAGCAGGCTATATCACTTTATGCAGTCAGAGCATGTGAAAAGATGCGCTCACAAAACAGTAGAGCTCAAACAGTTTATACTTTTTTAAGGACGAATAGTTTTTCTAGAAAAAACAAACAATATAGCGCAGGTATCATGTCATGTTTTAATAACCCTTGTAGTGACACCGGACACATTCTTAAGTTAGTAAAAAAAAATTTAGCGCATATTTATAAAGAAGGTTATTTGTATCATAAAGGCGGAATAATGCTGGTTGATTTAGTCCCAGATAATACTCACCAAAGAAATTTATTTGAGAAATATGATTATCAAAAATCAGATTCTCGAATGATTACTGTTGATAGGATAAATAAAAAATTTGGTCCTGGAACACTTTTTTATGCTGCAGCAGGTTTAAAGAAAGATGGTGATTGGCAGTCAAGAACACATCACTTATCACCACGATACACAACAAAGTGGGGCGAATTGCCTCATGTGTATTGATAATTGTATAATAATTACCAATTGATCAACATGGAGGATAAGTATGACTTTAATATTAATTGTTTCAACATTATCGATTATGATTTTTTACTCAGCAGTAATAACAGTAAATATTCATAGAACTCTTGATAGAGAAAATGCAGGAAAGGCACTGAGAGTTCTTTTCCCATCATATTTTTTAACAATATCTATAATTTCATTTATGGCGCTTATTACTTCTATAATTAATATAGATATCTTTTCTAGTGTTCTTTTATCACTTGTTTTTTTGGGATCTGTATACTCAAGACAATACTTAGTACCACAAATAAATAAAGCCCGTGATCTACAAGCTTCTGGGGATATAGCTTCAAAAAAAACCTTTTCCAGGATTCATGGGTTGAGTGTCTCTATTAATTTAATTCAAATGATAATTTTAATAATTTTGGTAACCAAAAGTATTTTAGGATAAAAAATGACGACACAAAATTTCTCATCGTTAAATGACATAATAGTACCAACAAATAATGAAATAACATATAGAGGCTTAGAAGGTGATGATACCTATATCTTAATTTCGAATTCAAATTCGAATATTTCCATTGTTGATACTGAAGGTAATAACACTATACAGTTACCTGAATGGTCAAAAATAAAGTCAATAGCCTTTACTTCGGACGCTGTAAGAATAACTTGTGATAGCATGGCAGTATTTACAATTAATGGCGCAGATAAGTTTAATTTTGATATTGGAGGTAATAAAACAAACAATGAAAATGGAATAATCTCAACATTCGATGAATTTGCCAGTTTTTTTGATTTAAATATACCTGAGAGTGGTCAAGTTTCATTTGATGATGATAAAATAGTCTATAACGATAAATTGGCAGAACTCTATACGGTTGAAGTTAAAGAAGAGGATAACGGTAATAAATTCTATATTAATGGCGATTTATCACCTGATTTAAAATTATCTTCGTCAAAAACATATGTTTTTGATCAAAATGACTTAACAACAAATAATCATCCGTTAGCAATTTCTGAAACTAAAAATGGTTCTCATAATGATGGAGTAAGTGTTCAAAATATTAAGTTTTTTGCAAATGGTTATAACAAATCAGAAAGTGAATATTCAGAGATATTTATAAACGAAGATAGTTTTGATAATGCTTTTGTAGTTTTTACACCTTCAGTGAATGACACAGTCTTATATTATTACTGTTTATTTCATTCTGGTATGGCGAATAACTCTTCTATTTTAATTGATGGATTTGAGATTGAAACAATTACTGCAACATTAAATATTTCAAATAATGGTACATCTCATTATGTAATTTCTAATAAAAATGATCCTGATATTACTCTTGAAAGAGGTAAGATATATGAGTTCAATATAGATAGTCCCGGCCATCCTTTTTGGATTAAAACAAATGCTTCTGTAGGAAGCAGTAATAGTTACTCGGATGGAGTAATTAACAATGGTGTATCAAGTGGAGTCATTAGATTTGAGGTGCCTTTAGATGCCCCAGATCAGTTATATTATAGCTGTCAAATCCACACTCAAATGAGAGGAAAGATAAATATTGTAGACATAAATTCAACTGGTCAGATTATATCAGACTCTACATTTAGCTCAAATACAGGTGGAGGATACGGATACGGTATCGATCTCCTGCTCGTTGATGAACCCTTGAATGAATCACCACCAATAATTTTTGATATTTAACTAAACACTTCTTTTTGCTTTGTCAGCGTCATTAGAAGATCTAATCATATCTCTTATTCCATCCCAGTCATCATCACTAAGTCTATCTAAACTTTGATAAAAATTTCCTCCTGAAGCAAGATGGATTGCGCCATCGATAGCAATAGTTTGCCCAGTTAAATAATCACATCCATCAGCCATTAAAAAAGTAGCTAAGTTTCTTAATTCTTGCATTTCTCCATTTCTACCCATTGGGTTACCTGAGCTAGTTGCGCTATCATCTGCGTCTTGACCAGGACTTAATCTTTCCCAAGCTCCCTTTGTTGG
>CACLQD010000030.1 GCA_902609025.1 uncultured PS1 clade bacterium | reverse complement strand
GAAGATTTATCGCATTATTCAAAAAAAACAGTTGATATAATGTATGAATTTCCTCACGGACTTGAGGAATTAGAAGGTATCGCAAATAGAACTGATTTTGATATAGGATCACATACTAAAAATCAGAAAGATTTTGAAATAAATGCTGATGTTATAAAAAATGATGAATCAGTAACAAAATTAGCAATTCAAGATAAGATTAATAATACATGGACTATACCTTATGTAATTGAACCGTCGGCAGGGGTTGATAGAGGATTTTTAGCTGTATTAAATGAGGCATATAAAATTGAGAAGCTAGAGAATGGTAAAGAGAGAACTGTTCTATCGCTAAAATCCCACTTGTCGCCTATAAAGGCTGCGGTTATTCCTTTAAAAAGAAATAATCAAGATTTAGTTAACAAAGCAGTAGAATTAAAAAAGCAATTACAGTCAATCGGTTCAGGAAGAGTTGTTCTTGATAATGCAGGCAATATTGGGAAAAGTTATAGAAGACATGATGAAGTTGGAACACCAATGTGTATAACAATTGACTTTGAAACATTAGATGATAATTCTGTTACAGTAAGAGATAGAGATACTATGGAGCAAAAAAGAATTAAATTAGATGAAATTTCTGATTTTTTTGTCAAAAATCTCTAATAAATTGAAATGACAAAATATATACACGCTTTTTCAGATCCAATAACTGATAAAATTGATCAATCATTGATAGGTAATAAAGGCTATAATCTGTGTTTAATGCATGGAATGGATTTACCTATTCCTGAAGGCTTTATAATAAATGCAAAGGCCGCAAAAGAATTCAAAAAAAAGAACAACTTTGGTGATGAATTAATAAACGAATTGAAAGTCAATTTAAATTCTATCCAAGAAAAGACAAACCTTCAAATGGGTAACCCAGAAAAACCTCTAATTTTATCAGTGAGATCAGGTTCAATGATATCTATGCCAGGAATGCTTGATACAATTTTAAATGTTGGGCTAAACCAAAATATAGTTAAAAAACTGGCAGAAAATAAAAGTGGTTTTTTTGCTTATGATACATGGCGAAGATTTATACAAATGTATTCTCATGTAGTTCATAGGATTGATAATTATGATTTTGATGAAATACTTGAAAATTATCTACTTGGAGCAAATTTAAGTAATGTTAGCCAATTAGATGCAGAAGACTTAGAAGAAATAAGTAAAATGTATTTAAATCTCTTTAATCAGAGAATAGGTGAG
Organism: uncultured PS1 clade bacterium; assembly: GCA_902609025.1. Taxonomy (GTDB): domain Bacteria; phylum Pseudomonadota; class Alphaproteobacteria; order MED-G09; family MED-G09; genus AG-430-B22. Next base: position 4,113 of record CACLQD010000030.1, on the reverse strand, counting down.
GATTTTCCAGAAGATCCATATAAGCAGATAAATGACTCTATAATAGCAGTTTTAAATTCATGGGATAATGAAAGAGCAATTTCTTACCGAAACATTAATGATATACCTCAGGATACAGGTTTAGCGGTAACTATTCAAAGAATGGTTTTTGGGAATTTGAATGATCAAAGCGCATCTGGTGTAATTTTTTCAAGAAATCCAGATACAGGTGAAGACAAAATTAAAGGCGAATATCTATTAGAGTCACAAGGGGAAGATGTTGTTTCAGGCTTTATAACTCCGAAAAATATAAGTGAAACTGACAATGATGATGCTTTTGTCAAAGTTTTTCCTGACATTTACAATCAAATAAATCAAATTTCAAAAAATTTAGAGAAGCGCTTTGGATTTGTTCAGGATATTGAATTTACTATTGAGTCAAATACATTATGGATTTTACAATCACGTAATGCAGAATTAAATGCTAAAGCATCTTTTAAAGTTTTAAGAGATTTTGTTAATGAGAAAATAATTAATCAAAATGAAGCTTTAAAATTAATCAAAGAGGATCATGTTGAAAAAGCTTTTTTTCCAGTTCTGGATAATACTCAAGAATTAAAAATCTTAACTAGAGGATTGCCAGCTTCTCCAGGTGTAATATCTGGTTTAGTTGCTTTTGATATTGAAGGTATTAATGAAATTAAAGAAAAAGATGAGAAGTCGATATTAATTTTAGTTGAAACCAATACTAATGATATTAAAGCTATGCATATATCAGATGGAATATTAACTTCCAGAGGCGGGTTAACAAGTCATGCCGCAGTTGTTGCAAGAGGTTTAAATAAACCTTGTATTACAGGTGCAGTAGAAATTGAAATTAATTCTCAAAAAAAGAATATTTCTATCAATAATAAAATTATATCTGAATTTGATGCGATTACTCTTGATGGTCACTCAGGGGAGGTTATTGACGGTATAGTAAAAACAAAACCTCAAGAACCCTCATCTGATTTAAAAGAAATATTAAATTGGTGTAAGGAGATAATATCAGACAAAGATATTACTGATTCTTTAAAAATTATCAAAAAAGCTAAATTAAAGCTTGAGTAAATTTTTTATTTTATCTGACCTAACTAATCTAAAGGTATTTTCATTGGGCCAGTACTAATTACTTCATCTCTAGCTTTTGTCGGATCTTCAACGACTAATTTTTCTAAATCCTCAAGATCTTCTGGTACATACCAGTGAATCTTATCTTCTTCATAAGCCCGATAAACTGTTTTTGCTATTTCCTCAGATGGAATAAGTCTCCACATTCCATCAGTAGGAAGGGTAGACCTAATATCTTTACTTATTAAAGGAGTATCAATTACGCCAGGCAATATATCAGAGACCTTTATACCAAATCTTTTAAATTCAGCCGAAAGAGATTCTGTTAATCCTTTTACTGCGTGCTTAGATGCTGAGTAAACTGAAGTCATTGGCAGACCAATTATTCCGGTTGAAGATGATGTATTTAAACATAATGAATTATCAGTATTTTTCAAAAGATCTATTGCTGAATATATACCATTAATTACCCCAAAGAGATTAATATTAATAACTCTTAGATGATTTTCATAAGGCTGATCTTCAAAAAAGCCACCTTCAGCAATTCCAGCGTTATTAAATAAAATATCTAATTTATTATCTGATATACTAGAAAATTCTTTCACTGCTTTTTCAAACATATCTTTATTTGAAACATCAAGTTCTCTACAAATTAAATTTTCTGAATTTATTTCTTCTTTTAATGCATTTAGATTATTTTTGTTGATATCATAGCAACCAACAAACCAACCTTTATCAATAAATAACTGAACAGTAGATTTTCCCATACCACTTGCACCACCAGTTATGAAAATATATTTTTTACTCATAAAGCCCCCATTACTTTTTTATTAAATCTAAACCTATATCAAGAGATTTTGAAGAGTGTGTTATCCAACCAGAGGATATAAAATTAACCCCTGTCGCAGCTATTTTTTCTACATTTGAATAATCTATCTTACCTGATGATTCTAATATTACCTTTTTTTGACCCAGTTTGACCGCTTTTTTTAAATCGTTAATTTTAAAGTTATCGAGCATAATGACATCTGGATTAAATTTAAGGGCCTCTGTAAATTGCTTTAAATTATCTACTTCAATTTCAATTTTTATCTTATTTTTTAGTTTTTTAACTTTTTTGAGAGCATTAGAGATTGATCCAGCTATAGCTATATGATTATCCTTTATTAAAATAGCATCGAATAGTCCTAGTCGATGATTAATACCCCCACCAACCTTGACAGCATATTTTTCTAAATTTCTTAATCCGGGTGTTGTTTTGCGTGTGCATAATATTTTTGTATCAGTATGCGATATTAATTTAACCATCATTGATGTAGATGTTGCTATACCTGAAAGATGAGTTAAGAAATTCAATGCAGTTCTTTCTCCGGTTAAAAGACCCATTGCTGGTCCCTCAACTTTAGCTAAAATTTCATTTTTTTTAATTGGATCGCCATCTTTTTTAAATGAAGTAAATTTTATTTTTTCGTCAAGTAATTCATAAACAATTTTAACTATATTAATGCCACATAAAATACCTTTTGCTCGTGAGACAAAATGAAAAGTAGCTCTATCTCGTTTTGTCAAAACAGTATTGCTCGTAATGTCTCCCAATTCCCCAAGATCTTCCTTGATAGCTAATCTAACAATTTTTTTTAATTGAGGATCAGATAATATCTTCATAAATTTATCATTCTGTTTACTGAATCAAGTGCTCGCTTAGCAATATCATGATCAATAATAACTTCATGTGTTTCATACCAAAGTGAAGAAAGAATCTTTTCTAATGAAATCTCTTTCATATGAGGACAAAGATTACATGGTCGTACAAAATTAACATTTGGTGTTTCTACAGAAACATTATCGCTCATTGAGCACTCAGTAACCATAAGAACCTTATAAGGTTGATTTGTTTTAACCCAATTTATCATTGCAGAAGTTGATCCAGAAAAATCTGCTTCATCAACTACTTCTGGGGCACATTCAGGGTGCGCAATAATTTTTACACCAGGCTCATTTTCTCTATACTCTCTAATTTCATCAACAGTAAATTCTTCATGAACCTCACATCTTCCTTTCCACATAATGATTTCTTTTTTTGTATCTTTCGCAATATTCATTGCTAAATACTCGTCGGGGATAAAAATAATCTTGTCAGAATCTAAGGAATTTACCACTTCTAATGCGTTTGAAGATGTACAGCAAATATCAGTCTCGGCTTTAACATCTGCTGACGAATTTACATATGTAACAACAGGAATTCCTGGGTTTTCGCTTTTTAGATCAATTACATCTTGTCCTGTTATAGAAGCAGCTAATGAACAACCTGCATCTAAACTTGGTATAATTATCTTTTTATCCATATTAAGAATTTTTGATGTTTCAGCCATAAAGTAAACACCACATTGTATTATTATATCACTATCAACTTTTGTAGCTTCCTTTGCTAGCTGTAAAGAGTCACCTCTTACATCACTGACACAATGAAAAATTTCAGGTGTTTGATAATTATGTGCAAGAATCGTAGCATTTTTTTCTTTTTTGAGAATATTAATTGCTTCTATGTATGGTGCAAAAAATGGCCATTCAATATCTGGTATGACACTTGAGACTTTTTTATATAATGAAGATGTCTTATCTTCTATATCATCATTCCAAGATATACCCATTTCATCAAGAATCTTACTTGGGTGTAATTGATTAATCTTATTATCTACTGATTTATCCATAATAATAGTTCATAGTTTATAATTTTGATAATAAAAACATTATTCATTAATTAGTCAAAAGAAATTGAGATGATTTAAGTTTTTCTAAGAATAACACTTCCAGCTGAATATCCAGCGCCAAACGAACAAAGGACGCCAATTTCATCTTTATTCATATCTTCACTATATTGTGAAAACGCTATAATTGAGCCTGCAGATGAAGTATTTGCATAATCTTGAAGTATATTTGGCTGTTCATTTTTTTCTGGTGTTCTGCCTAAAACTTTTTTTCCTATAAAATCATTCATACTTTTATTTGCTTGATGCAACCAAA
>CACLQD010000029.1 GCA_902609025.1 uncultured PS1 clade bacterium | reverse complement strand
TAAATCTTAGCAATTTTTTAAATGCCTTAAATGACTATCCTTCATTAAGAGAGAGAATTGATTACGCAACTTTTATTGGAAAAAGAAGATGGGATTTATATTTTAAAGAGGGTGTCTTAATTAAGTTACCTATGGGGGATGTAAATGACGCCTTACTTGAGCTTGATCAGCATTTAAAAGACTATAATTTAATAGAAAAGGGTCACAAAAAGATTGATTTAAGAATAAAAGGTGAAATATCTACAGATAGAATTTTCAGAAAAAGTTAATGAAAAAAAATAGTAATCAAATAGATTTATTTTCGACTGACAATAAATCAAATCAATCAAAAAATATTTTGACAGCTATAGATGTTGGATCAGATAAAATTGTTTGTTTTATTGCTAAAATTGATGAAATAACAAGAGAAAAGAGAGCATTAAGAGTTGTTGGGTCTGGGTATTGTCAATCAAAGGGTATAAGGAATGGTAAGATTATTGATCAGAAGGAGGCAGAAAAATCGATAAGGCTTGCCTTAGATAAGGCTGAAAAAGATGCAAATATTGAGATTAATAATGTTTATGTTTGTATTTCAGGTGATTTCCTGAAAAGCCATGTTTTAAAAGGTTCTATCAATGTCCCAGAAAGAACAATTAAGCAAGATCATGTTGGTGAAGTTATTTCCATAACTAATAAGAAATATACTCCGACTAACCAAAAAATAATTCATATTGTTCCATCGAATTTTTTCGTAGATGGAACCAGAAATGTATCCGATCCATCAGGTTTAGTAGCAGATAAACTTGGTGTAGAATTAAATTATATTACATCTGAAATTAATCCACTTTTTAATATAGAAAATATTATCAAAAAGATGCATTTAAATATAGAAGGCTTTGTTGCAAAGCCGTATGCATCAGGTTTAGCATGCTTACATGAGCATGAACTAGATTTTGGTTCAGTTTGTATTGATATTGGTTGTGGCACTACATCAATATCAATATTTTTTGAAGGAACAATAGTCTATGCCAAAACTATAAATTTAGGTGGGTGGTACATAACTAATGATGTTGCCTTAGGGTTACATACATCTTTTGAGCATGCTGAAGGAATTAAAAATTTATATGGCAATACTATTATGGGAGCTAATGATTCTGAACAATATTATGAAATTCCCAATGAAATTGAAAACACTATTAGGAGTAAATTTAAACTAAGTAATTTAGTCTCTATAATCAAATATAGGTATGAAGAAATACTGGAGAAAACCGATGAAATAATTGAGCAATCTGGTTATTCTGAATATGCAAAAAGAAATATCGTATTAACAGGCGGAACAGCAGAATTACCAGGAAGTATTGAATTAGCTCAAAGAGTTTTTGATACAAATGTTAGGGTGGGTTTACCTACTAAAATTGGTGGTTTATCCGGAGAAATTGGTAGTCCTTCATTTTCTTCATGTTCAGGCGTATTAATGCACTGTCTAAAAAAATCAAAAAAGAATCATGAAACAATTACAATAAAAAGCGCTGAAAAAATTAGTAATTTCTTTAAAAATCTTATGGGCCAAGATTTTTAAACTCTCCTATTTCTTGTTAAAAACTTAGAATCAGTAGAAAAATTGATTAATTCGCTAAGGAGGCTGCTTTGTCAATTGAATTATCTGCGCCTGAGGTTGAAAAATTAAAACCTCGTCTTGCTCTTTTAGGTATTGGCGGTGGAGGTGGTAATGCTCTAAGAACCATGATTGATAATGGTTTAAAGGGAGTGGATTTGTATGCTGTTAATACGGATGCTCAAGCATTAGAAGAACATGATCAGACTACAAGGATTCAGATTGGGGCAAATATTACAAAGGGCTTAGGAGCGGGAGCGGATCCCAAAATAGGAAAAAAGGCTGCGCAAGAGTCTATCGAAGAATTAAAAAGTTACCTTAAGGGTATAAATATGCTTTTTATTACTGCCTGCATGGGTGGAGGAACAGGCACAGGGGCTGCCCCAGTAGTAGCAAAACTTGCTAAAGAGATGGGTATACTTACCGTTGGGGTTGTAACAACTCCATGGAAGTATGACGGAACTAAAAGAATGAAGATGGCCAAAGAGGGCATTGATGAACTCTCAAAATGCCTTGATACCCTTATTGTTGTACCAAATGAGAATGTATTTAGGGTTGCTAATATTGAAACGTCTTTTGATGAATGTAATGAGATAATTAACAGAACTCTATATGATGGTGTTTCTGCAATTAGCTCATTAATAACTAAGAGAGGAAGGATTAATATAGATTTTGCAGATGTTAAAACAATCATGGCATATATTGGAAAAGCGATGTTTGGCGTTGGTCAGGCGTCAGGTGATGATAGAGCAGTTATTGCTGCTAAAACATCTATATCAAATCCAATGCTGGACGGTATCAATTTAAGGGATGCCAAGGGATTGCTTATTTCAATTACTGCAAACACTGAAATCACACCTGTAGAAATTGATGCAGCGACAAATGTTATTCAAAATGAAGTAAATAACCCGGATGATTGCGAAATTATAACAGGTGTTTTTATGGATGAAGAGTTAGGTGATGAGCTAATTGTAGCTACTGTTGCTACAGGAATGAATGACCAAGTTGAAGATAAAGTTATTGAAATTGAAACTTCAGCCATTGATAAACCTGAAGAGTTTGATGATGATGTTCAGTCAGTGGATCTTGAAGTAAGAAAAGTTCATCAAGATCTCCCAGTAAATACAGATGATTATCCAGATTTAATGGAAGATAATTCTGATGACCTAACAATGGATGATATTGAAGGAATAGAGATAGAGGAAGAAAAGGTAGAAGAAGAAAAGGCAGAAGAAGAAGTTCAAGTTATAGAAGATCTACCTGAACCCGAAGACTGGGAAAATGATGATGTTCCTTTATTTAAGAGTGATAGGCTTGATAATAACGAAGAAGATAAAGATTTCGATTCACAAATGGAAATTCCTGCTTTTTTAAGAAAAAAGAAACAATAAACTTAAATAAACAAAACTATATGAAATGAAAACTGTCGAAGTAAGCCGTATTGCAAATATATCATCTGAAATAATTTGGGATGAAATGAAACATTTCGATCGCGTTCTAAGGTGGGTTCCTGGTGGAAGTGAAAGTACAATTTCTGTTAAAGGTAAGGGTGTTGGGGCAATAAGAGATATTAACTTAATTACGCAAGGATATGTTCAGCATGAATTAATTGCATATAGTGATAAAGATTTATCATTTTCTTATAAGCTGACAGATGGAAAACCAGTTGGTATGCAGGATTATGTTGTTGTCGCAAAAATTTTACCTATTAATAACAATAGTTCTGAAATTCGATGGACAGGTAAAGTAGAGTCAGATGAAAGACTTAATGAAGATGATGTAGCCGAAGCTTTAAGTGTTGCATTAAATAATATGATTACAGGTTTAGTAGCTTTAATAGAAAAACAAGAACCTGTTTTTGTTTATCAACCGCTTGAAGATTGGCAGAAAGTTAATAAATAAAAAATTAAATTAATATTGATATATAAGGTTACAAATAGACACAAAGTTTGATTTGGATTATTTAATTATCACTGATAACTAGGATAGTAATTTATTTGTGGAAATTTAAAATGTCTTGTAATTTTCTAACAGCTTCCGGTTTTTACCCATGGCAGACAACAATAAAGAATACAATATCAACATCTGGAATTGGTCTTCATAAGGGTGATTTAATTGAGATTACCTTAAAACCTTCAAAACCTAACTCAGGAATTAGGTTTATCAGAACTGATATAGAAGGAGACATAGCTGAAAGAACAATTTTAGCTAGCTATAAGAATGTATCTGATACAAATATGTGCACTACAATCAAAAATGAAAGCGATTGTAAAATATCAACAATTGAACACTTAATGGCTGCATTATCAGGATCTGGAATTGATAATATTGATATAGAAATTAATGGTCCTGAGGTTCCAATTATGGACGGAAGCTCAAAACAGTTTATTGATCTTATTGAAAATTCAGGATTATCTAAATTATCAGAAAAAAGAAAATTTCTTAAAATTACTAAAAATATCGAGATTGTTGATGGAGAAAAAAAATGCTCCCTTAGTCCTAGTAATAATATGAAATTTTTTGCTTCAATAGATTTTTCAGACAAAGTAATTGGAAAGCAAGAGGCATCGATAAGTCTTGAGAACTTTAATTTTAAAGATAATGTTTCTAAAGCCAGAACTTTTGGTTTTATGCGTGATGTTGAAGCCTTAAGGATGTCAGGTCTTGGCCTTGGCGGTAGTTTAGATAATTGTATAATTATTGATGATAATGAAGTTATAAATTCTGAAGGATTAAGATTTGAAAATGAATTTGTTGTTCATAAACTATTAGATGCTGTAGGAGATATTTTTACTTCCGGATATCGTATTCAAGGTGAATACAGAGGTTACTTATGTGGTCATCATATGAACAATCTTCTTTTGAAAGAGCTATTTAATAATGAAGAATGTTTTGAGATTTTTGAATTAGAAGATGTAGTTAATGCTAATAATAACAAAGAATTATTGACTGCTTAATTTTTCAAGCAACATATAGCTCTTTTATAAATTTAATAATATAATCATTTCATGAAAATTTTGTTTAATAAAAATAGAATTAACTTAATAGCTGTTTCTCTTATAGTCTTTCTTTCTGCATGCGCAAGCGACAGTGAAAGACCAGAATATCGTGAAAGGACTCTAGCTGCAATTTATAATAACGCTGTATACCATCTAGAAAACGGAAGATATCAGGCTGCAGCATATGAGTTTGATGAAGTTGAGAGACAACATCCTTATTCTCCATGGGCAAGGCGCTCAATGTTAATGTCTGCTTATACTTATTATCTACAAAATAAATATGATGAAGCCATTTCATCAGCCCAAAGATTTATATCTTTACACCCAGGCAACAGAAACGCTGTCTATGCTTACTATTTAATTGGTCAGTCTTACTATGAAAGAATTTCCGATGTTGCTCGAGATCAAAAAATAACAGATTTAGCATTAAATTCCTTTAATGAGGTAGTAAGGCGCTATCCAGAATCTGATTATGCGATACTTCAAATTTAACTTTTTTAGGTATTATTTGACTGAGTTGGTCAGAGGAAGATCCAATTAAGAAAATTTTTTTAATATTTTTATTAGATAAATTTAATTTAGTTAAATCATTATTTTTCGATAAACCACCAAGAATCCAATATATATCTGTAAACTGACTTGCGGCAAAGTTAGCTGCAGCAGGATTAGTTGCCTTAGAATCATTAATAAAACTTATACCATTTTGTGAACAAACTTCATGAATTCTATGATTAAGATTCTTAAATTTTGTTAATTGATTGATCACAAAATTTCGATCAACGCCTAAAATATCCGTAACCTTGATTAGGGCTGGCAAAAATTTTTTAATTATTACGTTTTGAGAAATTTTATTACTGAGATCATTAAATTCATTATCCTTAAATAATACATGCTTTGGTGAAGGATTAATTTCCTTTAATATTTTTTCTGATAAATATAAATCATCAAAAACTGCATAATCTGAATTTCTTTGATTTAAAAAAATTTTTGTTTTTATTTTTTGATATACCTCATAGGATTCATATCGCTCATTATGATCTTCATAAACATTTAATAAAACCGATATATCTGCTCTAAA
>CACLQD010000028.1 GCA_902609025.1 uncultured PS1 clade bacterium | reverse complement strand
AATATGGATTTCATTTGGGAGTTTTCTACTTACTTTTGCATTTTTTATCCAAGGGATTGATAAAATATTTTTTTTTATTTTTTCTAAATTAATATTAAGAATAGGTGAGTTGAGTTCGAGAGATAAAGAAGATAAAATTTTTGTCTTATTTGATCTCACCCTTCCATCAAGTTTTAATTTTTCAAGCTTAAAAAATGAATTTGAAAAATTATTATAGTAATCTTTTGCAGGATTATTTTCGTAAAAGAATAAATAAATTGAGAAAGTAATTATGCTCAAAAACAGAACAAGGAAAAAATATGTTCTTCTTTTCAATTTTAACATATTGCATCCTCAATGATTAAACTAATTAAATTATTATAAGAAATATCTTGAAGGGCAGCTAATTTCGGAATTAATGATGTTTTAGTTAAGCCGGGGTTTGTATTTAACTCTAAAACATAAGGACTAAGGATTGGACCTTCTTCTAAACGAAAATCTGTTCTTGTAACACCCTTACAACCAAGCAATTTATGGCAACTCATAGTTAAGTCTTGGATTTTATCATAAGTTTCGCTAGGGATATCATTAGCTAAAACATATTCTGACATACCTTGTGTATATTTAGTTTCATAATCATAAAAAATATTTTTTGCTTTAATTTCTATAATTTCTGTAGGTTTATTAGCTATAATTCCACATGTTAGCTCTCTTCCTTTAATATATTTTTCAATCATTATATATTTACCATATTTCCAATTTTTTAAATCTTTCAAGAAACTAGTTCTATCTGATTCACTTAAAATTATGTATACACCAACACTTGAACCATTATTTATTGGTTTAATTACAGAGGGGATCAAGATATCATTTTCATTAATTTCTTCTTTATCAAGCATTTTATATTTAGGAGTAGGTACATTATTTCTTATAAAAATTTCTTTAGAAAACGCCTTATTCATTGCAAGAATAGATGAAGAAATTCCTGAATGTGTATATTTTATACCAATTTCTTCAAGAAGCGCCTGTATTTGACCATCCTCACCAAATTCTCCATGAAGAGCATTAAAACATAAGTCAAAATTATAACTAATTAACTTTTCTGCAAAATCGTCTTTACAGTCTATCGAAACATATCTGAAGCCTAATTCCTTTAGAGCCTGTTCCACATTTTCACTTGTTTTTAGACTGATTTCTCTTTCATCTGAATAACCGCCTTTTAAAACTGCAATCTTTCCTTTAAATTTCATCAATACTATCTCCTATAAGATGAATTTCCCATTCAAGCCTTATGCCATGATATTTTTCGACCTCGTGAATTACAAATTCACCAAGCTTTTCAAAATCTTTTGCTGATGCATTACCTGTATTTACGAAAAAATTGTTGTGAATTGGTGAAATCATTGCTCCACCAATTTTATATCCACTCAAACCTGAAGAATTAATTAATTCCCAAGCTTTTATTTCTTTTGGATTTTTAAATGTGCTTCCACCTGTTGCTACCTTAGACGGTTGCGACTCCTCCTTCGAACTAATAACTGCATCGATTTTCTCTTTAATACTTGATTTATTCTCATGCTTTCCTTGAAAAGTAGCTTCAATTATAACTTGATCTGTTTCAACAACAGAATTTCTATATGAAAAATGCATTTCTTCATTATTGTATGATTTTAATTCTCCATCTCTTTCTAAAATTAAGACCTCTTCAACAATATCTTTTATTTCTGAACCATAACAACCAGCGTTCATTGCTATAGCACCTCCTATATTACCGGGAATACCAGATAGAAATTCAAAACCCCCTAAATCATTATCAAATGCAAATTTCGAAACATTTTTATCAAGCAATCCAGAGCCAATTGTAATTTTATTATTTTTATGAATTTCAATTTCAGAAAAACTTGGGGGTATAAGAATAGTAACCCCTGAAATACCTCCATCCCTTATCAAAACATTTGACAGCCTTCCAAAGACATTAATTCTGGTTTTACTATCAATTTGTTTTAAAAAAACTGCTAAATCTTCTCTATTTTTAGGTATATACAAACAAGAAGCTTTTCCGCCAACTTTTAACCATGTTAAATTTTCAAGGGATTTATCAAAGAAGATTCTTCCCCGAAACAAATTATTGTCCATTAAATTATGAAATTCAGACATGTACTTTACCTAAATTATTTACATAATTATTGGCTAACTCAGAAATATTACCTGCGCCCATAAATATTACAATTTCGTCTTTTTTGACTTCATCATCTAAAAAATTTTTAACTTTGTTAAAACTGTTAAAAGCAAAGGTTTTGGTTTTAGATTTTTTTTGAATACTTTTAGCTAAAATGTTTTCGTTAATATTTTTTATTTTTTTTTCGCCAGCTGCATATACAGGAAGAACAATAACCAAATCTGAATTTTCGAAACTTTTAGAAAATTTATCAAATGTTTGCCTTATTCTAGAAAAACGATGAGGTTGTACAACAGTAATTATTCTTTTACCTGATAAATGCCTTAATGCCCTTAGTGAAGCTTTAATTTCTGTTGGGTGATGAGCATAATCATCAAAATAATATTTTTTATCTGACGTTTTTATTAATGTCATTCTCCTTTTTACACCTTCAAAATCTCTCAATGCTTGGCGAATAAATTTGAAACTTACTCCAGCTCTATGAGATATTGTTATTGCTCCTAGGGCATTAAGTAAATTATGTCTTCCGTGCATCGGGAATTGAATGTTTTTGTATAATTTTCTCTTTTCATTTTTATTTGTAATTTCAATATCAAAAGTTTGACCTTGCTTATTAATTCTAATATTTTTTGCCTTATAATTAGCCCTTGCATTTGTTCCATAAAAGAAGTGGTCAGATCTCTTTTGTTGTGTAGCTATTTTATATAACCTGTCATCATCGGAACAAATAACCGAAAACCCAAAAACAGAGATGTTATTAATATATTGTTCAAATGCGTTTTCCAAATTTCTCATATTATTGTAGAAATCTATATGCTCATCATCAATTGAGGTTATTAACCCGCTAAAAGATGGTAATTTAATAAAACTTCCATCAGATTCATCTGTTTCAACTATCATCCAATCGCTTAAACCTAGCCTAGTGTTAGATCCAAGAGAATTTATTATACCTCCATTTACAACAGTAGGATCTAATTCAGATTTTACAAATATTTCAGAAATAATTGATATTGTTGTAGTTTTGCCATGACTACCAGCTACAGTGATTGTTTTTTTCATTCTCATCAATTCTGCAAGCATTTCTGCTCTACTTATCAACGGAATTTTAATCTTGAGAGCCTCTTTTATTTCAATATTTTGTTTTTTTATTGCTGAGGAATAAACAACTAATGAAGAACCTTTAATATTGCTGGCATTATGTCCAATTTTAATTTTTATTCCTAATTTCTTTAATCTAATAACATTCAATCCTTCCTTTTGATCTGAGCCTGTTACCTCATAACCTAAATTATGAAGTATTTCAGCTATACCGCTCATTCCTATTCCGCCAATACCAACCAAAAAAATTCTTCCTTTTTTATTAAGATGGTCCATTTTTACCCTATAACCTCTTCAGCAAAATCAGCAATATTTGATGATGCATTAGGCATTCCAAGTGCTTTAATATTTTTAGAAATTTTTTCACGCTTGTTTGTGTTATTAATTAATTCTAGTATTTTGATAGATAAAGATTGGGGATTAAGATTCTTTTGGTCACATACAATTGCTGCATTTGCTAACTCAAAATTTTTTGCATTATGTTCTTGATCTCCATCAAGTGTATTTGGTAAAGGAATAAAAATACATGGCTTACCGCATACAGCCATCTCACTTAAAGTTGATGCTCCAGCTCTAGAGATAACAATATCTGATTGATTTATTAACTTTGGAAGATCATAAAAAAATTCACTAACATTATGTCTTATATTATTTTTTGAAAAATAATCTGTTAGGAAATTAATATCTTCTTTTCTACATTGTTGAGTAATATCCAAATTTTGAAATATTTCTAATGGCAGATAATTCAGAGACTGAGTAACTAATTCTGTTAGGAAGGACGCTCCATGACTACCGCCAAAAATTAATATACTAATATTTCTTTTATCAAATATCTTTTTTTCGTCTTTATATTTAACTATTTCTTCTCTGACTGGATTACCCAAAAAATTATGATTATTAATATTTTTTTTTACCTTTATTCTTGTATTTTTAAATCCATTTGAAACACCATCAGCAAAAGAACTTAAAAAACTATTTGCTCTACCAAAAATTGTATTTTGTTCATGTATTATTATTTTACGACCCAATAACTTCGAGGCTAACAAAGGAGATAAACTCGGATAACCTCCAAAGCCAATAGACAATATTGGTCTAGTCAAAATTATCCAAAAAAGGGAAATAAAAAATCCCAATAATAATTTAAAGGCCACCTGTGGCCATTTTATAAAACCTTTATTTGTAAAGGTATCAGATGGAACGAGAATAATTTTATCGGCTTTAAAATTATCTAAGAATCTTTTTACTCTTTTATCAGTCAGCAAGATTATTCTATAGTTTCTTTTCCTTAATTCGTTAGAAACAGCATCAGCTGAAAATAAATGACCACCTGATCCTCCTGCTGCAATCATTATGTAAGGTTTATTTTTTTTATTTTCATAAATATTTAACATTGATTAATTTTTTAATTTACCTGATGTCTTAAAGTCATTTGTTTTTTTTGTTAACGCTAAAAACATTCCCATTGTAATGCCCATAGCAAGTAATGAGGAGCCACCATAACTAATGAAAGGTAAAGTCATTCCTTTAGCAGGTATTAAGCTTAAATTTACCGCTATATGAATTAGTGCCTGAAGACCAAACAAAATAATTAATCCAGATGAAGCTAGTTGATTGAAAAAATTATTTTGATTCATGGATCTTATTAATCCTCTCATTATTAGAATTAAATATAAAAACATAAGTGATATAGTTACTATTAAACCACTTTCTTCAGCAATTGCTGCAAAAACAAAATCTGTATAAGCATCAGGAAGGTGGTATTTAACCCAACTTTCACCAATTCCCTTTCCAAAAATTTGACCATTCTCAATAGCATCAATAGCAGCTTGAGTTTGTGTTAGTTTTGAATTAGCCGCACCTCCCCCAAACCATATCTCTATCCATGAATCTAATCGTGAAGCAAAATGGGGGAAATTAAAATAAAAGAAAATTATTGATATCATAGAAACTAAACCAGCGGGCGCTATTATTAACCAAGGAAAACCCTGCACAAACACCAAGCATAAAATTGTTATAAATAACAATATAGTTTGCCCTAGATCTGGTTGGAGCATTAAAAGCGTTGCAACTAAAATAAATAATAACCCAGGAATTAAACTGTATTTATTGTTTTGCTCTTCTTTCGACCTAGCAAAAAACCAAGCTGATAAAATAATTAAGCATGGTTTCAAAAACTCTGAAGGTTGAATCGTAATTATTCCAAAAACTGATATCCACCTTGATGCCCCTCCGCTTGATAAGCCTATAATAAGTGTTAATAAAACTCCTAATAAACTGAATATAAATAGGATTAGAGATATTTTTCGAGTAAATTCTTTTGGTAATATCGATATTGTTACCATTAAAACCACAGAAATGAATAAAAAAACTGATTGTTTAATTAAAAAATAATATTGGTTAGCTTTTAAATGTCCCGCCTCTACAGGACTGACCGCCAACGAAAAAAATAAACCACTTAATCCAAGAAAGATGATACCAAACAACATATACCTATCTACTGTGAACCACCATTCACCAATTGGACCAGTATTTGTTCGTGAAATCCTTAACATTTTACTACTAAATTATTCACAATTTTAGTGAATTTATTTCCTCTTTCTTGATAATCAATAAATTGATCTTGCGAACTACAACCAGGAGATAAAA
Source organism: uncultured PS1 clade bacterium (assembly GCA_902609025.1). GTDB lineage: Bacteria > Pseudomonadota > Alphaproteobacteria > MED-G09 > MED-G09 > AG-430-B22. The sequence goes on along the minus strand of CACLQD010000028.1, from coordinate 15 downwards.
GAATACAACCCTTTT
>CACLQD010000027.1 GCA_902609025.1 uncultured PS1 clade bacterium | reverse complement strand
GAAGATTTGCAGAAGATCCAACTTTAGGATTTGGTTTTACCGCTAAGATTAATCCACAATTAAATTTAAATTTTATGATGAAAAAGGTTTTAGATACAAATATTGGTTTCGGAAGAAAATTAATTTATAACGGGTTCAAATCTAATAATGATCTTCTTATTCAAGAAAATTTTGATGTAAATGAACATAACTTTTTTAAAATTGAGCTTGAAGGAACTTTTTAAACCTTAGCCAGTATGTCCTGAGTGTCCTATGTCTTCATCAAAGTCTACTTTTATATTTAACCTTTTGTCTAAAATTGAGATAATTAAGCAAAAAATCATAAGAATAATTCCTAAGAAATATGGAAAATCAGGATTCCAATCAAACAATTTCATTCCAGTTAATGGATTTATAACAAATCCAGCGGCATAAGCGCTTACTAGAATTCCTGCTGCTGCACCTTGTTCATCTTTTCCCACTGCAAGAGAAACCCCAGTAAATAAACCAGGTCCCATTAATGCTCCCCCTATACCATAAACCGCTAGAGCAAGGCTCATATAATAAAGATTGCTAGAAAAAATAAATGCAAACAAAGATAAAATAGAAAAGACACTGCCAATTCTTAATAATGAACCGGAAGTAGGTGATATTCTTCTTATAATAAAAAATTGCACTATAAAGGTAGCAACTCCCATTAAAATTAATACTCTGCCAGTATAGAAAGTTGCCTCAATGACCGTGTAACTAAATTTATCCTGAAGATACATAGCAAGTAACTGCATAATAATTGCTTGGGTTTGACTTATAAAAAAACCCATTGCGACAAAAGTTAGAATTCTTGCGTCGAGTACAGTTAAACGTACTTCATGTACTTTTGCAGGAATATTAGGTTTTGTTTTCTCAGGAAGAAATATCCAAATTAAAATTCCAATTACACCTGTGATAGAACCAAAAAGAAAATAAGGAACTAATGGCCCTAATAGAATTGCTTGAGAAGCTAAAGCAGGCCCAATAATGCCACTAACCGCAAAAGCTGAACCCATTAATGCCATGACTCCTGATCTTTCCTTTTCAGTCGTTCTATCGGCAACATATGCCATTGAAGCAGAGTGAGTACCTGATCCTAAAAAACCAAAAAAACCTCTAGTAATAATCAACAAAATAAATAGTAGAGTCAGTCCAATAAAACCATCATTATGAAGCTTAAATTCAAATCCCATTAAAATTGTTGTTATTGAGTAAATAAAAAGCCCCAATAAAATTATTGATTTACGGCCTACATAATCACTTTTTCTACCCCAAAAAGGGCTCATAAACATCCATCCTAATGCAGATAATGAAAAAATTAATCCAATTTCAGTTGTGCTTAAACCAAGACCTCGAGCATATGGAGGTAATACAGCTATAAATAAAGTTTGGCCTGTGCCAATAGCAAACATACCAAGAAATAGAACTCTAAAGCCAAGTTTTCTCTCCCTAGGTGTCGTACTAATTGAAGTGGACATTCTGTGTGTTTATATGCTGTTGCAGCAAAGATCAATAAACTAATTATCCAGCGTGGCTTCCCATTGATCCATCAGCAAGTCTTCCGCCATCAACATTAATATCTGCACCAGTAATATAATTACTTGCACAAAGAAATAGAATTGCATCTGCCATATGCTCTGGCAACCCAACCATTCTTATTGGAGTTTCTTGAATGAAGAAATTTTTGAGATTCTCATCTCCGCCTTCTCCTCCGCCAACCATAGTTGTCCAAATTACACCGGGATGAAGGGCATTGACTCTTATTTTTCTTTTAGCAGCTTCTAAAGCAACTGATTTTGTCATTGATGTTACAGCCCCTTTTGAAGCGCAATAACCCGCTCCTTGCGGTAAGCCCATTTGGCCCATTAAAGAGGAAACATTAACAATTGCACCGCCATCATTCATTCTGTCTAAGCAATGTTTCATACCCAACCATGTACCATCTATATTTACTGAACATATTTGTTTAAAATCATCTAAAGAAGTTTCGGCAATAGGTTTGATCCAAAATTGCCCAGCATTATTAACTAAATAATCAATTGATCCATATACATTTATAGTTTCCTGAATAACCTCTTTCCAATTTTCTTCACTAGAAACATCGTGTTTAATGTATGTGCATTTACCTCCTTCATTTATGACCATGTCAGAAGTTTTTTGCCCTTCTTCTTCATTTCTTCCAGTTATTGTTAGAACAGCTCCTTCAGAAGATAACTTCAAAGCTGTTTCTCGACCAATTCCTACGGAGGTTGCACCAGTAATAATAGCTACTTTGTCCTTTAATCTATTCATTAAAAATTTTACTGAGCAATCAGCCCTCCATCGATTGTTATTTCCGCGCCTGTCATAAACACTGACTCGTCTGAAACTAAAAATCTAATAGCCTCAGCTATTTCATCAGATGATCCTTTTCTTTCAAATGGGATCATAGCGATGCTATCTTTTTCGTGTTTAAGAGAATCTATAGAGTCAGGATAGTTTTTTTTGAATTCTTCTTCTGTATATGAATCAACCAAACCAGGGTGTATTGAATTTACCCTTATTTTCTCCGGACCTAGTTCACAGGCTCCGGCTTTAGCTAATAACTTAACACCACCATGCGCAGCACTTAAAGCTGACATATTTGTTGCTCCTATTTTTGCTAGAACAGAGGACATCATTACTATGGAACCACCTTCGCCATGTTTACGAATAGCTTCAGTCCCATATTTTAAACCTAAAAAACATCCATCAAGACTAGTATTAATAAGTGATTTAAAGCTCTTGTGAGAGCAATCTAAAATAGATTGATAATTGTAACTTCCAGCATTATTCACGACTGCGTCTATTTGCGGAAAAATTTGTAAAGATTCCTCAATAACTTTCTTCCAGCTCTCTTCTTTAGTGACATCATGTGGAATAAATTTTGCTGATTTATTTTTTGATAATATATCTTTTTCTATTGAAAGGCCTTCTTCAGCTGTTCTACATGTAATCACAACATTTGCGCCTTCATCAGCTAATAATTTACATGCTGAAGCGCCTATTCCTCTGCCTCCACCTGTAATTATCACTGTTTTATTTTTTAGACTGGTCATGGTTTGAGTTTATATATACAAAAAAAAGAAGTTAAACGCTATATTTCATACTTTATTTTACAACATTTCATTTAAAATCTAGTATAATAATAAATTATTGAAATTAAATAACTAAAAGATTTATATATTAAATAAAAATTATTTTTTGGAGAAATTTATGAGTGAGACAATAAAGCCAATCGATGAAGATCTTGAAAAGGTTAATATATTTGATCCTAAGCTTATGGCCTGCCCTCATTCTTTTTTTAAAAAACTACGCGATGAAGCGCCTGTATTTCAGGATCCAAATACTGGAATTTTCCAAGTTTCAAAGCATGAATTGATTTGTAAAGTTGCAAGAGATGCTAAACTTTTTTCTAACCAATTTGGAACGATTCAAAGAAGCGGAGGTGGTGATTATCCTCAGGAAGCTGCTGATATTATGGCTTCAGATGGATATCCTCCTGTCGATACAATGCTTACTGCAGATCCACCAAGACATACAAGTTATAGAAGGTTAGTTGATAAAGCTTTTTCACCGGCAAGAGTTTCAGATATGGGACCTGAAATTGAAGATAAAATAAATTTTATAATCGATCAATTCTATGATCAAGGTAAGTGTGATGTTAGTAGAGATATAGCCCAACAACTACCTGTCAGAGTAATAGCTGAACAAATGGGTGTTCCTTTGGAAGATTATGATAATTTTTGTGGGTGGTCAGATGCATTTGTACAACAACTCTCTGGGACAAGCTCTCCAGAAGAACATATTGAGATTGCAAAACAATTAGTTCAATTTCAGCAATATTTTGCAAATAAATTAAAAGAGAAAGAAAATAATGCAACTGACGATATAATTTCAGACCTAGCAAATCTTGATTTCGAAGATGAGAATGGTGAAAATAGAAAATTAGAAACAGCTGAACAATTATCTATTCTACAACAATTATTGGTTGCTGGTAATGCTACAACAGCACATACAATTACCGAGGCTTTCTATTTATTAATTTCAAACCCGGATCAAATGGAATTAGTTGTAAATGATCACAGTTTAATCCCTAATATGGTTGAAGAAGCTCTAAGATTATTAACACCTACAAATAACATGTGGAGAATTGCTACTGAGAATACTGAGCTAGGTGGCGTAGATATACCTAAAGGTTCAGTAATTTTAATTCGTTATGGATCAGGAAATAGAGATGAAGACTTATTTGAAAATCCTGATAAATTTGATGTCACTAGAAAGAATGCTAGAAGACATATAGCTTTTGGGCAAGGTATTCATGTTTGCTTAGGTATGAATTTAGCAAGAAAAGAAATGTATACAGCTTTTCCAATAATATTAGATAGACTTAAAAATATGAGATTTTCAGAAGGAAATAATTTTGTTTACAGTCCTAATGTTTTGTTAAGAGGTTTAGATAACCTTTATATTGAATTTGATAAAGTTTAATTAACTTTTGTTTCATCTATTATTTCATATTCTAAAATTTTATTAGATATAATATTTTTTGTATCTTTCTTTCTTAATTGATCGTAATAATCTCTCTTTACCTCAGATAAAATATTTTCCAAAGCCATTTGTTTCATTGGTGTTCTATTAAATACATTAACAAGGTGATACCCAAGAGATGATCTTATTGGGCCTTGCCAATTCTTTATATCTTTTTGTAGTGAAAAAAGATTCGTTGCACCTATTTCACCAAAATGACCAACAACAAAAGAATAGGGTTTCTTTGAATAATTCTTTTGGTATGGGAAAACAATACCTCCAATATTTATTAGCTTTTTTAGTTTTTCAACATCAGATTCTTTTTGTAATTTTAATAAATAAGATTTAGCTCTTTCCTCTGTATCAAAGAAAATATGGGAGAAAGAAATAGTTTCAGATTCGATATACTGTGATTTATTTTTTTCAAAAAAAACATTTATTTCACTTAATTCAATATCCTCAAATTCGATAATTTCACCAACAAGGGCTTGTTGTCCTAATTGAGCAAGGCGAGCTGATATAATTGAATCAATTTTATCAAGGCCTAGTCTTTTGGCCTCCCTTGCTAAAACTTCCCTTTTGATAAACTCTTTTTTTAATTGATTTATTTGTTTATCAGTTAAAGTGTTAAAATCTTGGTTATATGGATTCTCAGAATCAAGGTTGTTAAAATAAAAAACCTCTAGGTTTCTATTATTTACGATAATTGTATCTTCATTAATATCTGAGGTAGGTTGGATTGTACTTAGAACTATTATTGACAATCCAATTATCAAACCAACAATTACAACAATTTTTTTTCTCACTATGGATTATACCATATTGATGATGTGTAAGCTCTTTCTTGATGTGTTTTTGGAACATATGATGGAATATCAATCCCAAATACTGCGCTATCATAGGTTGTCCAACGAGGTGTTGGTATTTCTAAAACTCTAACATAATAAAATGCAGATAGATTTGGATTAAAATCTGGATCTTCCCAAAAAGTTGAGATGTAGGCTTCGCCAATTGAATTAGAATAAGTAGCATTTTCTATATTAACAGTATTTTCACCTGCATCATCAGAAATCGCTATGTCATATATCTTTTCTTTTGATCTACCGTATGAGTCAACCCATCCCTTAATAACCTGAACTCGTTCAATATTTGCACCATTTGGATCCTTTGAAACCATAACTAAAAATCCTGGAGATTTCCCTCTCTCTCTTGGTCCCAAGTCTGAGCCCATAGGAACACCTTCTGAATAACCAATTTCAACAAAATTCGGTTTATAGGAATCTTCTTTTGAGAAGTTCCAACCTCCAAAGAATCTTACAGCCATTCTTGGTCCAGTCGTTGCATATGTTTCTTTTCGTTTCATTGCATCGAAAATTTCCTCACGAGTATTTTCTCTTGCCCAGACAGCTGCATAACCTGATGCAGAGATTAAC
>CACLQD010000026.1 GCA_902609025.1 uncultured PS1 clade bacterium | reverse complement strand
TCTCTTTTTAATTTTATTTTCTGAATTTGAGAGGTTTATCGGTAATCCCATAACTGGCGCAGGTTTATTTAATCCCGGATACTCTAGATCTTGAAAAAAATTCATCTGATTAACATGCTCATCTTTTAAAACATCTGCTAAATTATTGACTGGCCCAGCAGGCACCTGAGCTTCAGAAAGTAAATTTAGAGCATCTTTTGATGATAAATCTTTGCACCAATCCTGAGTTTTATCACTTAGAATTTGAGAGTTTTCTCCTCTTTTGATATCAGTAGAAAATCTATCATCATCAAGAAAATCTTCCGCCCCTACTAGATTTGCCCATCGTTTAAATAATGGCTCTCCAAGAACTTGGACAACAATCCATCCATCTTTTGTTTTAACTATATCTACAGGACCTGCATAAGGACTTTTATTTCCAATTGCTTTTCTATTTTTATTTGTTATAGCCTCTTCGATGAGATGAGTATTCATGTATGCCAAAGAAGTAGCAAAAAGAGCTCCTTCAACAACTTGCCCTCTGCCAGTTTTTTCTCTATCAATAATTGCAGCCAAGGTACCCATAGCTGTAAGTGATGCAGTTCCATAATCAACATAAGGAGAATAGGCTTTTATTGGTTCATCTTCATAACCAGTTAAATGTGTTGCTCCGGACATAGCCTGACCAACTCCGTCAAATCCAACTCTTTCAGAATATGGTCCACCGTGACCAAAAGCAGAAACAGTGGTTAGTATTATTTTGTCATTATATTTTTTGATAGTTTCATAATCTATACCCATTCTTTTTAGGGTTTGAGGTGGAAGATTTGCAACCACGATATCTGCAGATTCAATTAGCTTTTTAACAATTTCTTGAGATCCATCCTTTGTAGGATTTAAGGTTAATCCTTTTTTATTTCTATTCATTTGCATAAACATAGCGCCTTCACCATTTGGATTTCCTATAGGATGTATATATCTATCTTCTGAACCATCAATTCTTTCAACCCTTATAACTTCCGCACCTAGATCCCCTAGAAGAGCAGCACAATAAGGACCAGCTATATACCTACCAAAATCTAAAACTCTAATTCCATTTAAAATATTCAATTTAAACTCCTTTATGAACATTAAAAAAAATTAATATTAAAGAAATGTTCTCGTAAAATAAACTATTAGATAATGGTTTAATTGATAAATATTTGGCCTTATCTATATTATAAGACTCCCCATTATATATAGATGGGGCCAAATTAAAATAATGACATAATTGGTTAATTTGAATTATTCTTATAAGAGGAGTAATTTATGCATATATTGCTAGTAGAAGACGATAATGAGACTGCATCTTATTTAATGAAGGGTCTCAAAGAAAGTGGTCATGTCGTAGACAGGGCTAGCGATGGAAAAGAAGGCTTGTTTATGGCTTTGGAATCAAATTTTGATGCATTGATTGTTGATAGGATGCTTCCAGAATTAGATGGTTTAACTTTAATTACTAAAATTAGAGAAAAAAATTCAGACATACCAATAATAATTCTATCGGCCATAGGGGAAGTAGATGAGCGAGTAAAGGGACTTAAATATGGTGCAGATGATTATCTGGCGAAACCCTTTTCCTTTTCAGAATTATTAGCACGTTTAGATGCTGTAATAAGAAGAAATCAAAATGATAATAACAACAGTTTGCTCGAGTTAGGCGATTTAAAACTTGATTTATTAAGCCGTAGAGTTGAAAGGGAAGGGCAAATTATCGATCTACAACCTAGGGAGTATAAACTCTTAGAGTTTTTACTTAGAAGGCCTAATCAAGTTGTTACAAGAACTATGCTATTAGAGGGTGTTTGGGAATATCATTTCGATCCTCAAACAAATGTTATTGATGTTCATATATCTAGATTACGTTCAAAAATAGATAAACCTTTTAAAGGGAAGCAAATGCTCTTCACTGAACGTGGCGCTGGGTATGCTCTAAGATACGATGAATAATCCATTTAATTTAGCTAGTTTTAGACTAATCTTTATCTATACAATGCTTTTGGGTTTATCAGTTGGCCTTGTTCTAATGTTTTTATTCTTTACAACAGCAAGAGATATTGAATTAGAGGCTGATCAAAAAATAATTGAGAAGGTTGAGGATTTAAATAATATTTACTTAAGATATAGAGAACAAGGTCTCTTAAATTACATAAGAAGCGAAACATCTAGAGCAACTCTTGATATTTATAGGCTTTATGACTCACAAAATAATTATATAGCAGGTAACATAAAATCTGAGCCTAAAGATGTTAAAGTTAATGATGATGGATGGATAGAGTTTACATACCAAGTAAATGAAAATGGAGTTGAAAAGGTCCATTACGGTAGAGGAAGAAATTTTATAACCCCACGCAGGAATCTGAGATTGATTGTTGGTAGGGTAGTAAATGATGAAAAGATACTGAAAGAGAGATTTCTTTATAGCTCCTTATGGTCAATCATAATAATTATTTTTCTTGGAATATTTGGAGGTTATATCCTTAGTAGAAATTTTCTAAAAAGAATTTCAGATATAAACAAAACAAGTAAAAAAATCATGGATGGTAATCTAAAAGAGCGCTTACCAACAACAAAAGGTAAAGATGAATTAAATCAATTATCATCTAATCTAAATGAAATGTTAGATAGATTAGATTCTCTAATGACCAATATGAAAGAAGTCTCTGATAATGTTGCTCATGATTTAAGAACTCCTCTAAACAGAATTAGAACAAATTTAGAGGTCACATTAATGTCAAACCCAGATATAGATCAATATAAGAAATCGTTTGAAGATGCTCTTGTAGAAACTGATAATTTGATTAAAACCTTTAATTCCATTTTATCTATATCAAAAGTTGAGTCAGGTACATCAGATTTAGACAAAAATCCAGTAAGCTTAAAAGAATTAATTTTAAATATGCATGAGTTATACGAACCTATTGCTGATGCAGATAGGATTAAATTTAATTATGAAGTTAATGAAGATATTATTATTAATGGCAATTATAATTTACTCTCTCAGGCTTTAGCCAATTTAATTGAAAATGCTATAAACTATGGTTGTTCAAATGATAATCCATCCATCAATGTTGGAGCAAAAAAAAATGAAAATCTTATATCTTTATGGGTAAGCGATAATGGTATTGGAATTAGAGATGCTGATAAAAATAAAGTATTAGAGAGATTTGTGAGACTTGATTCTAGCAGAAGTTTAAAAGGCTCTGGATTGGGTCTAAATCTTGTTAGCTCAGCAGTTAAATTCCATGAAGGCACTTTAAAATTAATAAATGCTAAGCCTTCAGGCTTGATTATGTTAATTGAAATCCCTTTAGATTCCTAAGTACCCCCATCAACAAAAAGACATTGTCCAGTCACCCAGCTTGAAGCATTTGATGCCATAAAGACTACTGCTGCACCTATATCTTCAGGAGACCCCCATCTTTTGAGCGGAATAGGAATATATTTTTTTAATTCTTTCTCTCTTTCTTCTGTATGCATATTCATTGAGTCCTTAAAATTTTCTGTTGGTATTGGACCTGGCGCAATAGCATTAACCCTAATTTTAGGAGCTAGCTCCAATGCAAGGGTTGCTGTCAAACTATTGACAGCAGCTTTAGAGGCGCCATAAGGGCCGTTTTTCAAATTTCCTTGCATATTTTTTGATGAACTAGAAGAAATATTAATTATTGCACCCCCCTCCTGCATTTTCTTTGCTGCAGTAACACTGCCATTAAAAACAGCAGTGAAGTTAAGATTTATTTGTGCCTCAAACTCCTCAAAAGAAGTCTTAGTAAGATAGCGTGGAGTTCCATCTGGTAAACCTCCTGCATTATTTACCCATGTGCTTATTTTACCAAACTCTTTAAGAGCTTTTTCACTTAAGTCTTCAAAAGAATTTGGGTTTGTAACATCTACCGGTACTACTATTGCCTCTCTTCCTAATTTCTTAATTTCCTTTTGTACTTCGTTAAGGTCATTTTCTGTTCTGGAGGCAAGGACAACATTTGACCCGGCTTCAGCTAAAGCAATTGCAATTCCTTTTCCTATCCCTTTGCCTGCACCCGTTACAACAGCTACATCATCTTTTAAATTAAATAATTCTAAAATTGGCATATTATTGTCCTCCTTATGTTATAATTGTTGAGAGAAAAGTTATGGTCAATTGGTTTATATATATTTTTTTCGCTTTTTTTTTAATATTCTTTTTTGTCTATATTTTTGGAAATAGAGAAACAATTCATATAAATGATTTAGAAATAGAAAGTGAATATTCTTTTTTTAATAATAGCCAAGGTAAAACCGCTTACTATGCAGTCGGTGAAGATAGCAGTGAACCTTTAATTCTTATTCACGGTGTTACAGTTTCTTCGTATTATTATAAAAAGATTGCTATTAGTTTATCTGAAATTGGCTATAAGGTTTATGTTTATGACCATTTCGGAAGAGGTTTTTCTGATAGGCCAAAAATAAAATATAATATGCATAATTATCAAAGCCAATTAAATGATTTTATTAATCATTTATCACTAGATAATATTACTTTAATGGGAGTGTCTATGGGAGGCGCTTTAGCTTCTAATTATGCAGCTAATAATCCTAATAAAGTTAAAGCCCTAATCTTAAATGTACCTTTTGTCGGTTTGCAAACAATTGGTTTAGAAAACTTTGCATCTATCCCAATTTTTTGGGATTTCTATTTGAGATTTTTTATTATTAATAGGTTAGTAGAAAGGGGATCTGGTTTAACTGATGATAGCCAAGGTCCAGAATATTTTATAGAGCAATTTAATGTTATAGGAACTCAATATTCATTTAGCTCTCTTATGAAGAACTTCACAAAGCATGATTTTTATAATGATTATAAATTAATCAATGATTATGAAATCCCAGTTCACATTACCTATGCTCCAGATGACGAAGATGTCCCAATCGACTCAATATTAAAAGCAGTTGAATTAGTTCCTGACGCCAAAACATTTTCGCTTCAAGGCGGTCATAATATCATAAATTCTAAAACTGAAGAGATTGTATCTCTTATTAATGATTTTAAATCTAGTAATTTAAATGACTAGATTGTGCTAGCCAAACCCTTAGCCGAGAGAATTTCTATCCAATATCCATCAGGATCTTTTATAAAGGCAAGCCCTTTCATATTTCCATCATCTGGTTTTTTTTGGAACTCTATTCCAAGCGATTCAAATCTTTCGCATGCCTCATAAACATCTGGGACAGTTATGCCAATATGGCCAAATCCTCTAGGATCAGAATTACCGTCATGATGAGAGAAGTTTTCATCATTTTCTGTTCCCCAGTTATGAGTTAATTCTAAAACAGCCTTTTGGCTTAAAGTATAAGCAAATCTATCCTGGTTATTTTCAGGAACTGGGTCATCTGTATCTCTATGGTAGGCAAGAAAATATAAAGAGAATTTAAAATCTGGGAAGTCTAATTTTTTTAAAATAGTCATACCAAGGACTTTAGTATAGAAATCAATTGATTTTTCAGGGTCTTTTATTCGAAGCATGGTTTGGTTAAACACATATTCTAATGTTTCTTGATCAGGGTTTAGAAGTTGAAATGAAGGCTCTTGTTTCTGCAAATTTAGAAGCTTTTGTAAATGTTGGTTTTCTTGATGCCGAGTATGACGGATTCATAGCTGACTTAGATGGAGCTAATGCTGAAGGCTTAATTGAGCCTACAAATAATGATGCATTAACACCAAAGTTTTCACCTGAAGTAACTTTCTCTGTTGGAGGAACATATACTGCGACTGTAGGCCCTGGTGAATTAAGTATATTTGCAAAATATAGCTTTATTGATGAGCAAGAATCTACCACTACAAATATTGCAGTAGGTAAAGTCCCTTCTCAAGATCGAGTAGATGCATCAGTAACATATAGCTGGTCAAATTATAGAATTTCTGCTTTTGGTAGAAACCTAACAGATGAAATTGTTGCTCCTGTTAGAGATATATCAAGCTTAATGATTTTTGGTTCGCCAACTGTTGGAAAAGTATTTGGTGTAAAC
>CACLQD010000025.1 GCA_902609025.1 uncultured PS1 clade bacterium | reverse complement strand
CATTGATTGTGGAGTTTGTGAACCAGAATGTCCTGAAGAGGCAATACATCCAGACACTAAAGATGGAGTAGAAATATGGTTAGAGATAAATAAAAAATTTTCTGAAATCTGGCCAAATATTACTGAAGCGAAAGAAAAGCCATCTGATGCAGAAGAATTTTCCGGTATAGAAAATAAATATCAACAATTCTTTAGTGAAAATCCTGGAGATGGAGATTAATACTAATTCCTTGCAAAATATAGCTTTTCTTGCTACACCGCCCTCTACATAACTTTTAGAAATTTAAAAATGGCATCAAAAAAGCAAGTTAATAAAAAAAAATCTAAAACATCCAAGAGTAATCCTTCTAAGGTAAAGACTAAGAAAGCTTTATCAAAAAAAGTATCTGCTAAGAAAGCGCCTGCGAAGAAAGCACCTGCGAAGAAAAAACCTATTAAAAAAGCATCAACGAAGAAAGATGTATCAAAAAAAGTAGTTACGAAAAAAACTTTATCAAAAAAAATATCTACTAGAAAATTATCTCCAAAAAAAATCAAATTACAATTTTCAGTAGGGGATTTTATAGTTTACCCATCACACGGAGTTGGAGAAATTACTGATATACAGACATTTGAAATAGCTAAAGAAAAATTAGAAATGTATAATGTAATATTCGATAAAGAGAAAATGACTTTAAAGATTCCTACAATTAAAGCAAAAGAAATTGGAATTAGAAAGGTATCATCTCGTAATGAAATGAAAAAAACTTTAGAAATATTAAAGGGTAAGGCTAAAATCAGAAGAACGATGTGGAGTAGGCGTGCACAAGAGTACGAAGCTAAAATCAATTCTGGTATTTTAACCGAATTAACAGAAGTTGTGAGAGATTTATTTAGGAACAGCAATCAACCAGAGCAATCATACTCAGAAAGACAGTTATACGAATCTGCAAGAGATAGGCTAGCAAGAGAAGTAGCTGTTGTTGAAAGAATAGATGACGATAATGCTGTTGAAAAAATCGAAATTATTCTTAATGATGCTACAAGAAAATCATCCTCTGAAAATTCAATAATTTAGTATATAATCAATATATGGCTCATGATAGAAATAAATTAGTCAGTCTTGCAAAAAGATTGTTGGTTCATAACTTGAATGGAACTACTGATCAGGCTGATGGAATTATGGTTAAACCGGTAGCTGATTATATTGATAATGAAATTATTAGTTCAGAGGTAAATAAAATTTTCTATGATCATCCTGTACCAATAGCCCTAAGTGCAGAATTAAAAGAAAATAACTCTTATAAAGCTACAAAAGCAATTGACACTCCTTTGCTTATAACAAGAGGTGAAGATGGAGTTGTTAGAGCTTTTATTAATATCTGCAAACACAGGGGTGCGCCGGTTTGTCCTGAGGGTAGTGGAAAAAAAGTGAAATTTAACTGCACATATCATGGTTGGATGTATAACAACACAGGCAATTTAGTTAATATATTTAAGTCAGATACATTTGGTGATATTGACAAATCAAAAATAAAACTAACTGAATTATTTTGTGAAGAAAGATCTGGATTTATTTGGGCGTGTCTAAATCCAGATATAAAATACGATCTTAATAAATGGATGAATGGATTTGATGCAGAGCTGGATGATATTGATTTAAAAAATTGGCACCTTTTTAAAAGTATAAAAATAAATGGACCAATGTGGAAAATATGTTGGGATGGTTACACAGATGGTTATCATCATCACATGGTTCATCCTGAGACAGTTGGAAAAAATACTATAGTCAACTTAATTGCACATGATACCTATGGTCCTCATCAGAGATTTGCTTTTGGTTTAAAGAATATTAATGAACTCTCTGATATTGAGGAAAAGGATTGGGATCCTGAAAATCATTTAAGACTTATTCATTCAGTTTTTCCTAATTCTTCAGTTTCAGCAATTCAAAATGAACATTGTTTAGTGAGTATAATTTTTCCATCTCCTGATTTACAAGAGACCATTACAACTCAATACATTTTATGTTTAAAAGAACCAAAAACAAAAGAAGAAATAAAAAAAGCTGAAGACTTTGCAGAATTAAGTAGAGCAGCCATAATAGATGAAGACTATCCAATAAACTTTAAAATACAAGAATCTATTCACTCCAAAGCTAACACAGAATTTTTATTTGGAAAAAATGAACCTATTCAACAGCATTATCATAATTGGATAGAAAAACTTTGTAACAAGTAAGTTTTTTTAATATTTTTAGGTCCCGTAGCTCAGCAGGATAGAGCGTCAGATTCCTAATCTGAAGGTCATAGGTTCGAATCCTATCGGGATCGCCATTATGCGTCACTCTGCCACAATAAAAAATTATTATTTATAACTATATAGAATATGCGGCCTGAGCAATTATAAACCATCACTCCCTCCCGCTTGGGTCGCCTAAAAGTTTACTTGTAATTATTTTTCATTTGTAGCATGTTCATTTTTTGTATTTTTTGGAGGGAAAAATGGAAAAAAGAAAGCTAGGAACTACTGATATTGATGTCAGTTCAATATGTCTCGGAACAATGACTTGGGGACAACAAAACACTGAAGATGAAGGGTTTGAGCAAATGGATTATGCCATTGATATGGGTATAAATTTTTTTGATACGGCTGAAATGTATGCAGTCCCTCCAAAAAAAGAAACTCAAGGATCAACAGAAAAAATTATTGGCAATTGGTTCAATAAAAGAAAAAACAGAAATAAGGTTATTTTAGCTACTAAAGTTTGTGGAAGAGCTCCTTTTACCTGGCTTCGAAATGATGAAAAACCAACCGAGCAAACTAAAAAACAAATTTTCGAAGCAGTTGATAAAAGCTTAGAAAGATTACAAACAGATTATATCGATTTATATCAACTTCACTGGCCAGACAGACCAATGAGTCTTTTTGGCGGTTCTATAAATTATCAACATGTCGAAGGAGAAGCTAATTCTATTGCATCTATTTTAGATGCGCTTTCTGAACTAATTAAGATAGGTAAAATTAGAAATATTGGATTATCTAATGAAACCCCCTGGGGAACAATGGAATTTGTTCATCAATCTAAAGATAAAAACTTACCAAAAATGCAATCTATTCAAAATGCTTATAATTTACTTAATAGGATATTTGAATTTGGAGGTTCAGAAATAGCTTTTAGAGAAAATGTTGGACTTTTAGCATACTCACCTCTTGCTCAAGGTTATCTTTCTGGAAAATACCAAAATGGAAATTTACCTAAAGGATCAAGAAAGGAATTATTCGATAGGCTTCAAAGATATGAAGGCGTAGGAAGCGAAGACGCAATTGAATCTTACCTTAATATTGCTAAAAAATATAATATTGATCCATCACAATTGGCAAACCAGTTTGTTACAACCAGACCTTTTGTAACCTCTAACATAATCGGCGCAACAAGTATGGAACAGCTTAAACTTGCAGTAACATCAATTGAAGTTAATTTTACCGAAGAAATAGAGAACGACATTGAAAAAGCCTTCCAAAAACATGGCAATGTTGCCTCTTAAAACTAATCAATAGTAAAAAGCAACAAAGCGTTACCAGGCATATGATTATATATACCATATCCTGAGTTTATAGCCATATAACCATTCCTAATCGAAGGACCTGATCCACTAAAACTCCCCCCAGATGCTGGAGTTCCCGAAATACTTTCATAATTTCCTAAAGAATTAAAGCTCCATAGAACATCTCCATTATCTTTATCATAAACTCTTATCATTCCATCAAGATGTCCTGCAATGACTGCACCAGGAATAGCAGTTACTGCGGCAGAAATTCCAGGATCACAATTAATATCTATTTCTTTACATTCAGTATCAGTAATTTTTGACCATAAAATATTTCCTGTTTCAGTATCAAGTGAGTGCATTCCAGGCTTTCTATTTAACCATACTTTTCCATCATGTGTATTTTTCATGTCGTTTAATGGTACATATAGAACCTTACCATCGGAAGCCATACCAAAATGAATACCACCTTGAGTACCGCCACCTGAAACAACTTTTGACCATATTATTTCACCATTATCAGGATTAATTCCATAGACAGATCCTGACTTTTGACCAGCAACAAGTATATCTTTATCACCTAAATCTATAAGAATAGAGCTTGCTGAATAATCCATATCTGGGCCATTTTCCTCGGGGCAATTTGGTAGAGCTTTTCCCATACAAGCAAGATTCCATGCATCTCCAGATAATGTTTGTCTTCTCCAAACCTCTTCACCTGTATCAATATTATAAGCAATAATAGCATCGGAAGAATCGTCAGCAGGCGTTGAATAATTTTCCCCAGTTCCAATGTAAATATATCTTCTCTTTTTATCTACATTAGGAGAAGTCCATATTGGTGCCCCTGATGGTCCAAACATTCTTGTACCAACAGATGTTGTGCCTGAATATTTTGCAGGAACAGGAATTGAATATTTTTTCCATAAAACTTTACCGGAATCAGCCTCAACTGCCAAAAGTCCTCCTCGAAAAGTACAACATTCATAATCATCATTAAATGCAGGAATAACCTCTAAACCAGACACTGGAATAAACAAAATATCTTCAAATTTTGCAGAAGTAGCTGTTCTAGTTGCATTAGGGTGATCATCAGTTTTTATTTTCCAAATTAGTTCACCAGTTTGTGCGTCAAGAGCGTATTCATTCGCAAGTATATCACCAAAATAGATATATGGACGCTTCTTTGGCTTTTCACCGTTTTTCCATTCATCCATAATTATGCCGGTACGCACCTCAGCAGATGCAGAAAAATTCCATTTCACACAACCAGTTTCTACATCTAATGCATATATGTCGCCAGATTGGCTTCCAACAAAAATTGAACCCATAGCAAAAAGTGGTTGGGATCGAGCTCTCTGAGAATATGGAAAACCAAAAGCCCATTTAAGTTTTAATTTCTTAACATTCTTGGAGTCAATTTTTCCAGAATTTTTTGGAATGAATCTAGATGTATTATAGCCCCACCCATAAGGTGCAGGAGCCTCTCTTAGGTTAAATTTCATTCTATTTGATTCACAATAATTCAGTTCTGCTTCTTTAGGAAAATCCTTTCTATCTTTTCTTACAATATATTCAACAATTTGTATTTTTTCTTCTTCCGACAAATGAGCCGACTGTTCTGCCATAATACCATCATTCATTGTTCTAAATAAAGCTTGAGGAATAAGCATTTCAAGCCAATTAACTGCTGGTGCTTTTTGTATTGATCCATCATGACAAATTGCACAATTGTCTTGATAGAGAGCATTACCAGGATGTGTTTCAGGATCAATAGTAATTTCTCTAACTATTAACTCATCTGTAGACTCTCTAACTTTAGCATCTTCATCTATTATATAGTCTTGTTCATTATTAGTGATATCAGCATTTAAGAAGTTCGAAAAAAATAAACAAAAAATAAAAATAAAAATCTTCATTAAAATCCCCTTAGTTATCAAAATATTATGACATAATAAAATAATAATCCATCGTAAATTCTATGTTATTATTAAGATAACTTAGGATGTAAAATGAATAATAAACTTCCAATTAGTTGCTTTATAATTGCTCAAGATGAAGCAGATAGAATAACCAATACAATTGAATCTGTTATAGACATTGTTGATGAGGTAATTGTTATCGACTCTGGATCAACAGATGGCACACAAGATTTAGCTAGAAAATTAGGTTGTGAAGTTTTTTTCAATAAGTGGAGTGGTTATGGCCCACAAAAACGTTTTGGCGAAGATTGTGCAAAAAACGAATGGCTACTTAACCTTGATGCAGATGAATATTTATCTAATGAAATTAAAACAGAAATAGTAAATATTTTTAATTATAATAATGTGAATTGTAACTTCTTCTCAATTAAAGTTACCCCAATCTATCCAAACTGGCAAAAACCAAGGATTTTCTCTGCATCTCATCAATGCGTAAGACTATACAATAAAAAATTTGGAAGATTTTCTAATTCGCCAGTTCATGATTCAGTTCAAACAGAGAATGCAGAGGTTTATTATCTTAAAAATCATATTTATCATAATTCAGTAAGATCATTTGGACATTTAATTGAAAAGGAGAGAAGTTATATTCAACTTCAATCAAAAACTTTGAGAAACAAAAATAAGTTTTTTTTATTTTTTAGGATTTTTATTGAGTTTCCACTTGCCTTTATAAAGTATTACATTATCCGAAGACATTTTACTGGCGCAATAACCGGATTAATCACTTCCCTAATATTAGCCTATTTCAGATGGAAAAGAATAATAGTTCTTTTTAAGAGTCAATAATTTTTAATTATTAGACTTTATATGATTGTATAATTTATCAATTATCCAAGCATGAGTACCTTCTGGAAGATCATGACCCCATCCGTCAAGAATTTCAATTTTCGATCCTAAAATATTTCTTTTTGTGTCTATTCCAGCTTCAACAGGAACAAGATTGTCTGAAGCCCCATGCAATACCAGAGTTGGAACAGAAATTTTTTGTAACCTTTGAGATCTATCTCCATCACCACCTATAGCAGCATATTGCCTAGTCAACCCTTCAGGGTAATACATTCTGTCATAACGATATGAAAAATTTTCTTTTAATATTACCTCTGAAGTTTGAAATTTTGGCGATGCCCATAATTTTCTTGTAATAAGATTATTTTCTATAACATCTTTTTTATTTGATGATACTGGCTGACGATTAAGTCCCTCAATTACTTTTTTAGATGGCCTTGGTAAATTTGGATTACCGGATGTAGACATAACAGAAATAAGACTTTTACATCTTTTAGGAAAATTAAAGGCTACAAGCTGAGCAATCATTCCACCCATCGAAGTGCCAAGAATATGAGCTTTATCAATATCTAATGCATTTAAAATATTTATACAATCTTCTGCCATATTAGTAAGTGTATATGGAATTTTTGGTTTTTTTATCTCTTTGGGTAATTTTTCCCGAGAATAAGAATATCTCCAAATTAATTTTGGATCTTCAATAATTTTACCTGAAAACTTATAACTTAAACCTACATCACGATTGTCGAATATTATCACCCTTATTTTATGTTTAATTAAATTATCAATAAAACTCATAGGCCAGTCAACAAGTTGTGACCCATAACCCGAAATCATAACTAATGGAGTATCTGTTTTAGATCCAAAATCTTTTACTTCTAAATTAATATTCCCTGATAAAATTCTCATATCGAAAATTAAGAGACATTTCTATCTTTACCTTTCCAGTATGGTATTCGTAATTCTCTTCTTAAAATTTTTCCTCCTGGGTTTCTTGGTAATTCTTCAATGAAATCTATTGATTTTGGGCATTTATATCCAGCAATTCTTGTTCTAGCGAATTCAATTATTTCATCTTCACTTAAGTCACTATTAACAACAACTATACCTTTTACAGCCTCACCCCACTTATCATCGGGAATACCTATCACCGCTGCATCAGAAATATTTTCATGGGCCATAAGAGCATTTTCTACTTCTGCTGGATAA
>CACLQD010000024.1 GCA_902609025.1 uncultured PS1 clade bacterium | reverse complement strand
GTCTAATTATTTTATATTTATCACTATTAACTATTCTATTACCTAATGTTTCTCCCTCAATGAAATCCATAAAGAAACCTTTTCCAATATTGTTATTATTTATAACTTTGATAATTTTAGGAACAGGAACATTATAATCATTGGCAATATTCATTACTTTTGCTTCATCTACTATATCTACAAAATTATTACTTTCTTCATCTTTAAGATTTCCTCCAGGCGTTCTTCTAAAAACAATTTTCTTTTTATTTTCTCTTGTATTTAGAGTTATCTTCCAAGACTCATTACTTGAGCCTCCTGAAAGTCTTGATATATCTTCAATAGATATAAAATCAGGAATAAAATCAGCTATAATTTCACTTAATATTTTTTGTAAGTTTTCCATTATGAAAAAATTTTAAAATACTATTATCAATAATTATTTTTATGCTACAAGGTAAATATGTCTAATGATACACAACAAAAGATGCCTTTAATCAGAAGGTTGCGAACTTATTTCTTAACTGGTTTGGTTGTCGCTGCCCCAATCGCTATAACTATATGGGTAGCTATCTGGTTTATTGAAAGCGTTGATTCTTGGTTTTCACCATTTATACCAAACGCATTACAGGACTCTCCATATAGTTTACCGGGACTTGGAGTTATTGCTTCATTAATTATTTTAACTGGTCTTGGTGCTTTAACAGCTAATATTTTTGGAAAAACAATCCTTCAATTTGGAGAAAGTCTTCTAGACAGAGTTCCAGTCATAAGAAATATATATGGAGCTCTTAAACAAATATTTGAAACTGTTGCTACACAATCGAATAAGAATTTTAAGGGCGTAGTCTTATTTGAATATCCTAGAAAAGATATATGGGCACTTGGTTTTGTTACTACTGATGCAAAAGGTGAAATAGCAGATAAAAAAGGTGACGATCTCTTGTGTATTTTTGCTCCAACTACACCTAATCCAACATCTGGTTATTTACTATTTGTGCCACGCGAAGATACTATTCAGATGGATATGTCAGTTGAGGAGGCTGCTAAATTGATTATATCTGCTGGAATTGTTGTTCCAGATCAGGATTAACCTGCATCAAGGTATTTTAAAGCCTCATCTTTACTAAATAATTGAAGCAATAATCTTATGTTTTCGTTTAATCCATTATTTTCTACGATTTCTTTAGCATTTTTATTTGCCATATCAAGTAAATCAGTATCTTCATTTAGATTAGCCATTTTAAAAATATGAAAACCTGATTGCCTAGTGCCTAATATTTCTCCAGACCCCCTTAGTAATAAATCTTGTTCCGCTATAATAAATCCGTCATTTGTTTTACGTAATGTTTCAATTCTTTTTTTTGCATTATCTCCCATAGGGGTTTGGTATAATAGTAAACAACTAGATTGATCTGATCCACGACCAACTCTTCCTCTTAATTGATGAAGCTGTGATAACCCAAATCTTTCGGCATGTTCAATTATCATGACTGTTGCTTCAGGTATATCAATTCCAACTTCAATAACTGTTGTAGAAACAAGAATTTTTGTATCTCCATACTTAAATTCATCCATTATTTTTTCTCTTTCATCAGCCTTTATTTTTCCATGTACGAGAAGTACATTATCTGAATAATGTTTTTTTAAAGATTTATACCTATCTTCTGCAGCAGCTAAATCTATTTTCTCAGATTCTTCTATAAGAGGGCACACCCAATATATCTTCTTATTTTCATTAATTGTTTTTTCTAGAGATATAATTGTTTCATTTAATTTGGTTAATGGTTTAGCTGCAGTTTTAATATTCTGTCTTCCAGTGGGCTTTTCTGTAATTTTTGAAACTGACATTGATCCATATGTTGTTAACTCAAGAGTTCTTGGAATTGGGGTTGCAGTCATTAACAAGACATGGGGAGGTAATTTATTATTTTTTGAGGTCAATAAAAGTCTTTGATGAACTCCAAATTTATGTTGCTCATCAATTGCTACAAAACCAAGGTCAAGAAATTTTACCTTTTCTTGAAACAAAGAATGAGTTCCAATTATGATATTGGTATTACCAGTTTCTATATCTCTATATATTTTTTCTTTTTCTTTTTGTGATGTTTTACCTGTTAACACATCAATTTTATAATTTTCAGATAATAATTTTTTAAAGGACTCATAATGCTGATTTGCTAATATCTCTGTTGGCACCATTAATGCTGCTTGCTTCTTATAGTTTACAGCTATCAAAATACTTACAAGTGCAACTAATGTTTTTCCAGAACCTACATCACCTTGAAGAAGCCTTAACATTCTATAGGGCTTCTCCATATCCATAGCAATCTCTTCAATACATTTTTTTTGTGAGTTTGTGAGATTAAATGGTAATGATTCAATAAAGCTTTTAATTTGTGCTTCATTTCTTTTTATGGGAAACCCTTTTTGATAATTTAATTCTTTAGAAATTAGTTGCATTGAGATTTGATGTGCTAAAAGTTCATCATAAACTATTCTTTGTTTTGATAAGTTTTGCGATGTAAGGTCATTTTCATTATTTGGATTATGAACATCAAAAATTGCCTGGTTAAAGGATGGCCAATTCATATCTTCAAGAAATGCACTATTATGCCATTCATTGATATTAGGCATATTTTTTAAAATTCTTTCTATATTTCCTCTAACAACTTTATTAGTTAATCCTTGTGTAAGAGAATATGTAGCCTCAATATTTGGTATTGTATCCGTTTCTTCTGCGCTAATTATATAGTCAGGATGCGTAATTTGCTTAGCATCTTTATAAAAATCAATTTTTCCACTAATTATAATTTCTTTGTTTAAGGGAAGTAATTTTTCTAGATAATCCTTTCGAGAATTAAACCAAACCAAATTTATTTTACCAGTACTATCCTCACACATTACTCTATATGGAATATTTCTTCTGAATGATGGAGTGTGTTTTATTACCTTGCATTGAATTGAAGCTACTCTTCCAACTTCAGCGTCATTTATATTTGGTCTATAGGATCTATCTATAAATCCGTTAGGAAGATGCCAAGTTAGATCAATAACATAATTTCCAACCAAATATTTTAAACGTGATTTAAGTTTTGGTCCTATTCCTTTAAGGGTATCTAATGGGCGAAATAACTGATATAGAGACTCTGAATTCATAATTTAAATTACTAGTATAAATGAAAAATGGAAATTTATTTGAAAAAATTATTATTTAAAGCATCTCATAGAGGCACAAAAGAGATGGATATAATTCTTGGTAATTTTGCTAAGAAAAATTTAGATACTATGAATACTGATAATTTAAAGTTATTTGAAGAGCTTCTTGAGGTACCAGATCCTGATCTTTATAAATGGTTTACTTCTGATGATATCAGTATTCCTGAAAAATTTCTTAATCTCGTAAAAGAGATATCTAAATAAAACATTTACGATGTTAGATAATTTCATAAAAGAATTTTCTAAAGATGAAGAAAAAAAGAAAAAAGTTAGTGGCTTAGGAAATGTTCCACATGGTTCTGAAGCATTAATCATTTCAAAAATTTCTGAATATATTAAAAAAGATATTTTATTCATTTGCGAGAACAAAAAAAAATATAATCAAATTAAGGATGTATTAAATTTTCTTGAAATTAAAAACGCATTTTTTTTCCCTGAATATGACACTAATACTTACGATAGAATATCTCCAAATAAGAATATCACATCAGAAAGAGTAAAAACTTTAATTGAATTAAAGTTTTCTCAGGGAAATAAAATTATATTAACAACAGCAAAAGCATCATCACAATTTATTGCAGAAAAACAATCGAGTTATTACAAAAATCTTAATTTAGAAACAGGAAATGAATACAATTTAGCTGAAATTAAATCTTTTCTTGTTGAGCATGGTTACACTAATACATCTTATGTTCGCGAAGTAGGGGAGTTTACCATAAGAGGAGGTATTGTTGATTTTTATCCTTTTAATTATTCATCTCCGGTAAGATTAGATTTTTTTGGTAATAAATTAGATTTGATAAAAACCTTTGATGCCACTACACAGCTTTCTCACGATCAAAATTTAGATGATATTAATATTTATCCTTGCGATGAAATTATTTTAAATAATGAATTAGTTAATAATTTTAGAAGCAATTTCAATCTAGAATTTGGCTCTGAAAGTAAAAAACTCTAAACTATACGAAAGTGTATCAAATAAAATAACTTATCCTGGAATAGAGAGTTGGTTACCATTTTTTTATAATAGCAAATCTACTATTATTGATTACTGCAATGATCCAGTAGTTATTTTAGATAATAGTATATTTGAAATCATAAATGATTTTGAAGAAACCTTAATTGCACAATATAAAACAAGAATAGAATTTGACTCTGATAAAGAAAATACAGAAAAATATTATTCATTAAGTCCAGATCAATTATTTTTAGGTAAAGAAGAGTATGAAAATATAGTAAATAATCATAAACAGTTACAATTTTCTTCATTAAAAAACCCTAAAGGAAATAACTTAGATGCAAATAATATTCAAGGATTTTACTCATCAGATAAGCTAAATAAAGTTGATTATCAAAGCCTAAAAAATACTATCAATAAAACTATTAATGATAACAATAATGTATTTCTTGCTTGTTCTAGCGAGGGATCAAGATTAAGGCTTTCTAAAATTTTTAAAAATCAAAATATAGATTCATATCTTTTTGATAAATTTTCTGATTTACAAAATATAAATGAAAGGGGAATAGGGATTTGCGTTCTTAATCTTTCTAATGGTTTTTTTCTTGAAAAAACAATGTTCATTTCAGAACAGGATATTTTTGGTGAGAAATTTTATAGATCTAGAAAAGTTGAAAATAAGAATTTTCTTAAGGATCTATCATCAATTAATCCAGGTGACCTTATTATTCATGTTGATCATGGATTAGGTAAATTTATAAATTTAACAAACCTTAAAATTGAAAATTCTTATCATGATTGCTTAATGCTCGAATATAGAAATAGTGATCGTTTATATTTACCTGTTGAAAACCTTGAAATGCTATCAAAATATAACTCTGATAATGAAAATATAATTTTAGATAAACTTGGAAGCAATGTTTGGAAGATTAAAACTGAGAAAATAAAAAAAGATATTATGCATTTAGCAAAAGATTTAATTGATGTTGCAGCTAAAAGAAAATTAGCAGACGCAAGTAAATATAATATCAAAAACGAGTTTTATGATGATTTTTGCTCACGATTTGCATACGAAGAAACAGATGATCAATTAAGTTCAATTGATAACGTTCTTGAGGATTTGTCTAAAGGTATACCTATGGATAGGCTGGTTTGTGGAGATGTTGGTTTTGGCAAGACAGAAGTTGCTATTCGAGCATCATTTGTTGTAGCGCTAGAGGGTAAGCAAGTTGGAATTCTATCTCCAACAACATTATTAGCTAGACAACATTTTGAAACATTTAAAAAAAGATTTTCTGGTTTGCCAATTAATATTGTTGAATTATCAAGATTAACAAAGAATAAGAAAGAAGTTATTGAGAAAATAAATGATGGTTTTGCTGATATTGTTATAGGCACACATGCTTTACTATCTGACAAAATAGAGTTTAAAAACTTGGGGCTATTAATAGTCGATGAAGAACAACACTTTGGAGTTAAGCATAAAGAAAAGTTAAAAAAACTAAAATCAGATATTCATGTTCTTACTTTAACTGCCACACCAATCCCAAGGACAATGCAATTAGCCATGACTGGTGTAAAAGATTTATCAATAATAGCATCTCCTCCAATAGATAGAAGATCGATTGAAACATTTATTTTTAAAAGAGACTCAATCGTTATTAAAGAAGCTTTATTAAATGAAAAGAAAAGAGGAGGGCAAAGTTTTTATATTGTTCCAAGGATTAAAGATATTTCAACGATAGAAGAGTTTATAAAAGAAAAAATTCCTGAAATTAATTATGTTGTTGCTCATGGACAAATGTCGTCAACAAATCTAGAAAATAGAATGCATGATTTTTATGAAGGAAATTATGATGTTTTAATTTCCACAAGTATTATTGAATCTGGATTAGACCTACCAAACGCAAATACAATAATTATTCATAAGGCTAATTTATTCGGTCTATCACAATTATATCAAATAAGAGGAAGAGTTGGACGATCAAATATTAGAGCTTATGCATATATTACATATGAAAATGAATTTCAACTTGGAAGCAATGCTCTTAAAAGATTAGAAGCAATTCAATCACTGAATTCTCTTGGAGCAGGCTTTAATTTAGCTAGTTACGATCTAGATATCAGGGGCTCAGGAAATATTCTTGGGGAGCAACAATCAGGACACATAAAGGAAGTCGGAGTTGAGCTATACCAAGACATGCTTGAAGAGACTATTACCTTACTTAAAAATGATAATACTAAATTTACAAATGAAAAATGGTCTCCAAAAATTACCTTGGATTTACCTGTTTTAATTCCTTCAGAATATTTAGAGGATGTAAATATTAGAATGGAAATATATAGAAAATTATCAAATTTAAATAATATTTCTGATTTAGAATTATTTGAAGTTGAGCTTATCGATAGATTTGGAGTTTATCCTAGTGAAGTTAGTATTCTGCTAAGAGTTATTTCTATAAAAATAAGATGTAAGCTTCTTAATATTGAATCAATTAAGAAAACCAAAAATGGTTTTATAATCCAATTTAAAGATAATATATTTAATAACCCTGAAGCTTTACTTAATTATATTTCTCAATCTCATGAAATTAAACTTAAACCAGATGAAAAGTTATCATATGAAGGCTTAGACAATGATGAAATATTAAATTATATCGATAAAAAATTAGATGATCTCGAATTACTACATAAATTAAATTAGTTTTTTATATCTTTAAAATTAGGTTTTCTTTTTTCAAGAAATGCTTTCACACCTTCCTTAAATTCATCTTTATTGCAAAAAATTTCTTGTGTATCTCTTTCATAGTTTAATTGTTCATCTAAAGTAGATACTAGAGCTTTATCATGAGCTTTGACTACAGCTTTAAGGCCTGTTATTGCGCTATCAGCAATACGTTTCGCTATTTTAGTGGCTTCAGGTAATAAATCTTCATGTTTAACAACTTGCCAAATTAAACCCCAATCATATGCTTGTTTTGAATCTAAATCATCTCCAAGCAAAGCTAAACCATTTGCTTTTGCTCTTCCAATTAAATTAGGGACTAACCAAGATGCACCAACATCAGGAATAATACCTAGTTGAGGTCCAAAAACTAATTTAAATTTAGCTTTTTCAGAGGCAATTACTATATCCCCGCATAGAGCAAGTCCAACGCCACCACCAGCAGCTATACCATTTATTGCGTTTATTATAGGTTTTTTTGAATTAACAATTTTTCTTACGAGGGGATTAAAACCAATATCCATAGCATTTGCTGTTGCTTTACCAGCCGACCAACCATCTTCC
The DNA here is from genome assembly GCA_902609025.1 of uncultured PS1 clade bacterium. GTDB lineage: Bacteria > Pseudomonadota > Alphaproteobacteria > MED-G09 > MED-G09 > AG-430-B22. The sequence continues at coordinate 1,706 of CACLQD010000024.1, read as the reverse complement.
GCTGGCCAACCTCCATTAGCAAGATCAGCTCCGGCACAGAAACCTCTACCATTTCCTGTTATAATAATAGATCTAATAGAATCATTCTTTTCGCATTCATCTATAGAGTTATAAAGGCTATCAACTAATGTCTTATTAAGGCTATTTAATGTGTCTGGCCTATTTAATTTAATTAAACATATTTCTTGATCAATTATTTCGTTTGTAATTACCTCAGTCATTTTTTTTCCTCGAGTTAATTTTATTAAATACATTTACAAATGTGTCAGATGATTGTGATCCTGTTATAATCATATTATCTTCTAATATATATGTTGGAACTCCTGCAATACCAAGGTCTCTATAAGACCATTCTTCCAGCTCAATTTTCTTAACATCAATATCAGTTTCTAAATCTTTTTTAATTTTTTCTGAATTTAGGTTTAGTTTTTTAGAAATTTTTATTAATTCTTCATTGTCTCCAATATCTTTACCTTCAGTAAAGTATGAGTAAAACAATAGCTCCAGAGCTTCATTTTGTTTATTTTCTTTTTCTGCCCATTTTAGAATTCTATGACTATTTAAAGTATTTGGTGTTCTAACTATTTTTTCATAATTAAAATCTATACCAACTAGCTTTCCTGCCTCTTTGATTTTATTTCCAACCTCTTTAGCGGTATCTTCTCCAAATTTTCTATTAATATATCCTTTTCTATCAACGCCATTTACAGGCATTGTAGGGTCAAGTTGAAAAGGTTTATATGAAATACTAAATTCAATATTATTTAATTTGTTAATAGCTTTTTCTAATTCTTTTTTACCTATGTAACACCATGGGCATATAGTATCTGAAATAACTTTTATATTTATCATAATATCTTAATTTATATAATAACTTGTAAATTTTAGAATCGAAAGGCATAACTGTCTAGGATAGAAAAATGTCATATTTAGTAGATACACATTGTCATTTAATATTTAAGGATTTTAGAGAAGATCTAGATTCTGTAATAAATAACGCTTTTAATTCTGGCGTAAAAGGAATGTTGGTTATTTCTACACAGGAAGAAGAGTTTAATCCTTTACTTACTCTAACTCAAAAATATAGTAATATTTTTTGTTCTATTGGCATTCACCCGCATTCTGCTCATTTACATAGTAATATAAGTGAAGAAACAATTATTAAATATACTGATAATGACAGAGTTATAGGAATAGGGGAGACTGGTCTCGATTTCTACTACGAGAATTCTGAAAAGGATATTCAAATTCAATTATTTAAAAGACACATTAATGCCTCAAGAGAAACACAGCTTCCAATTATTATTCATACAAGAGATGCAGATGATGCAACAATTGATATACTTAAGAAAGAAAGCAAAAAAGGGTACTTTCCTGGGGTTATTCATTGCTTTACTGCAGGTCCAGAATTAGCAAAAGCAGCTCTAGAATTAGGTTTTTTTATTTCTTTATCTGGAATAGTTACTTTTAAGAATGCTGGAGAATTAAGAGAAACTATAAAAAATATTCCTTTAGAAAGAATATTAGTTGAGACTGACTCACCATACTTATCACCAGAACCAGTTAGAGGAGGTAGAAATGAACCCGCTAACGTTGTTCATACTGCAAATTATTTAGCTGAATTTTATGATATTGATCAACATTCTTTCTATGAAAAAACTACAGATAATTTTCTTAAATTATTTAGCAAAGCTAAAATTATCAAT
>CACLQD010000023.1 GCA_902609025.1 uncultured PS1 clade bacterium | reverse complement strand
ACCTTCTTGTAAGCATCTGTCCTCAATTATTTGACCAGCTCTCCAACACGAGGGTAAAAATTCAGATGTTGGCTTTGGACAAACTGGATTATTGAGATCACCAATAATTTGTTGATAAGATCTATATTCTTCTGCATTGCCATGACCGGACATAACTTCAATTATTTTCATTTTTTCAGGTCTCATATCTGACTTTAACTGCTTATCCCATGAGCTAGAAGGTGGAGTGTAAAAACCCCATGTAGATCCATGTGGAATAATTAGTGGATCTAAATTTTGTTCCTCAAGTCTTCTTACTAAATCACCTGGTGTATCAGCATATTCATAACAGTCACCAGAAAGATCAGCCGATGATTTGTTTTGTGGACAAGTTGGTATATCTCTCACTTCATTGATGAAATAATTGAAATCTGAATAATCTTGAAAATTTAAAATATCTAATACACCTACAATTGGAGGCATCAAGCCACCAGTATTATTTCTTAGTGCATTAGTGGCAGTTCCTCCTGCACCAATTGGTCGTTTTGATAATTTACTTTCTTCAAGATCCTTAAAAATAACATTTTTATGTCCATAATGCTCTTCAGGCGTTGGTCCTACCTGAGTCCACTCAAACCCAACAAAAGGAATAACATCATTTGTCTCCTTACCATTTCTAAAAGAACACTGTCTGATGGAATCTTTTGTTTCTTGCCATTTTCTTGGTGTGGAAGCTTCTGCATGATCGGTAATTGCCCAAAAATCTATAGATGAACAATAACGAGCATAATCACAGGCATCCGCCATAGGGTGAACGCCCTCACCACCAAGAATTGGTAATGACCACCAAAATGCATCTGTTGAAAATGTTGTATGTACATGAAAATCACCGAATAGAATTTGCTTATTGTTATAAGAGTTTAATTTTTTTGCGGCATTAGTTTGGATCTTAGATCTTTCAGAAATAATCTCTTGTGCCAATGGTAAACTTTGCACATTTTCAACATGACGAGATTTTCCAAGCCATCCCATATAAATTGAAACTAAAAAAAACAGAATAAAAGCTATAATTAGAAAAATTACTTTTTTCATTTTTTCTCCTAATTAATTATTTAAAAAACCTTGAGAAACCGCGGCTTCTTTTCTTACAATCTCTGGGCCACCAAGAATTTGTCTTGTTAAACCAATTCTTTTAAACCAATAATGAAGGCCCAATAAATCTGTAAATCCCATCCCGCCGTGAACTTGTGTTGCTGTTCTTGCAATATCGTGTGAGACTTCAGATAAATGTGCTTTCGCATGGCAAGCTGTTAAATGAGATTCTTCTGGAATATCATTTTGTGCATAAGACGCATACCAAACTAGTGATCTGCATGGTTCAAGGTCTGCAGCCATTTCTGCACACATGTGTTTTACAGCTTGAAAAGATCCAATAATTCTATTGAACTGTTTTCTTTCGAGGGAATACTCAATAGCCTTATCTAACATGTTTTGAGAGGCCCCAAGCAAATCTGCAGATAAAACAACTCTTCCAGAATCAATAATTTTCTTAATCAATTCTTTACCGCCAGTAACTTTATGCGCTGTGCAAGAATGAAAAACAATTTCAGACATAACTCTTGTTGTATCTATTGTTGGAAGATTTGATATTTCTATTTTTTCATTAGCTGTTTCAATAAGATAGAGTTCATCTTCAACAACTGTGATGATAATGTCAGGATTTTTTTCAGCATCAATTGCAAATATGCTTATGCCTGAAATCTTACCGTCATCAAGGCTTAATCCATTATCCTCACGTTTACTTATAAACTCATTAATAGCTATACCTGAAGTAGAACTTCCATCGGCTATTTTTGGAAGCCATTTCTCTGCTAATTCTTTATTATCCCCATTACTTAAGCACATTGGTGTCATTACAGAATTACCAACCCAAATTGCTGGTGCAGCAAATTTTCCAATTTGTTCTGAAATTAATGAGGCTTCAAGAATACCTAAACCAGATCCACCTAAATCCTCAGGCACTAACAATCCATTTAGACCCATACCTATAAACTCATTATTAATTTTATCACTAAATGTTATCTCACCTGATGCTTGTGATCTTAACTCATCAACACTGCAGGCTGATGCGAGCATTTTAGAAACACTATCAACTAATAATTCTTGCTCTTCTGAAAGCGCAAATTCCATTATTTTTTTCCTTCTTGCATAGGTTTGGGTTCCCTGGGCATCCCTAACCCAATTTCGCTGATAATGTTTTTTTGAATTTGTGCAGTGCCTCCACCAATAATAAGACCCAAGTCAAACATATATCGCCACTGCCACCTACCTGAATCATGGTCATGGTTACTTTTTCCATATATTGTTCCTAATTCACCAAGAAGATCGATAGCAAATCCAGCTAAATCATGATTAAGCTGACATCCGTTTAATTTCACTATTAGTTTTGCCATTTTGGCATCTAAACCTTTATGTGATGCGGTGAGAGATCTTAAACTATTAAAGGACATACTCATAACCCTTGCCTGTAAACGCATTAAGCGATCTAAATGTACAGGATTATCAATTAATTTATCACCATTTATTGTCTCGCTTTCCATAAGATCAATTATTTCTTTTAATCTTGTTGATGCTTGATTTGGATCACCTAACATACCTCTTTCATGTGTTAAAGTTGCATTGGCAACAAACCAACCTTCACCTCTTTTTCCTACGATATTAGATTTTGGCACTCTCACATCTGTAAAAAAAACTTCATTGAATTCTGCATGCCCAGTCATTGTCATAAGTGGTCTAACATCTATGCCAGGGGTTTTCATATCTATTAAAATATATGAAATCCCTTTGTGTTTAGGCGCATCAGGTTCTGTTCGAACTAAACAAAACATCATGTCTGAAAATTGCGCGCTAGAGGTCCAAATTTTTTGTCCATTTATAATAAAATCATCACCATCATCGACAGCTTTAGTTTGGAGAGAGGCTAGATCAGAACCTGATCCAGGCTCTGAATAACCCTGACACCAAATAACTTCACCTTTGATTGTTTTTTCTATCCAAGACTGTTTTTGATCTTCTGTTCCAAGCTCTAATAATGTTGGCACAAACATTGAAATACCTTGATTAGCCATGCCAAGGGGGATTTGAGCATTAGTAAACTCTTCTGCTATTATTCTTGATTTAAGCACATCCGGCTCTGCTCCGTAACCACCATAACCTTTTGGAATTGTTCGGGCCGCATAACCATTTTTAATAAGCTTGTCCTGCCAATCTAATTCGTTTTTATTTGGTCTAGCTGGATTTCTGGCTTTTCCAGCCATATCTATATTATCTTTTAAAAATGATTTAACTTCTTTTCTAAATTCTATGTACTCTGGGCTTGGTTTGAGATCCATTAATTTCTCCAAATATTAAATTAATCAAATATCCATGATCATATTGTATTTTTGACTTTTATTACTATATATATAAAGTTCCAAAAAAAAAGGATTTGGTAGTGAAAAATTATTTGCATAATTTAGTTTTCGTTCTTATTACATTTTTTTTAATATTTAACTCAACGGAGGGTAGTGCGATGGAAGATAACGCTTTTTCATTTAATTTTGAGTCAATAGAAGGCAATCCTATGCCTCTTAGTGAGTATCAAGGTAAGGCCCTACTAGTTGTCAACACAGCTTCTCAATGTGGTTTTACATATCAATATGAAGGCCTCCAAAATGTATGGGAAGAGTATAAGGATAAAGGTTTAATGGTTATTGGTATACCCTCAAACAATTTTGGCTCACAAGAACCAGGTCAAGAAGGTGAAGTTAAAGAATTTTGTGAAACCACATTTGGAATAAATTTTCCTATGACAACAAAAGAGGATGTTAAAGGTGAAAATGCTCATCCTTTTTATAAATGGCTTAAATCCGAATACGGCAAAACTCCGAAATGGAATTTCCATAAATATTTAATTACTCCTGATGGCACACTTGCTAATTCTTTTCTATCAATGACTAAACCTCAATCAAATAAAGTTAAAAAAGCGATAGAAAATGTTTTACCAAAAAACAGTTAAATATTTTTTAATTTTTTCTTTTTTAAGCTTTTTACTGTTTTCAATCAGTCTCAAAGCTGAAATCTCTGTCGATAACGAATGGGCGCGAGTAACTCCAAGTGGAGCAGGTTCTGTTTATATGAAAATTATAAATACTGGTAACAGTGATGACAAACTAATATCCGCCTCTTCAGATGAAGCAGGTATGGTTATGATACATAGGTCAATAAGAGAAGGAAATATATCTAAAATGATACATATTCATGATGGCATCACCATCCCTAGTAATAGTTCTGTTGATCTTAAGCCGGGTGATTATCACCTAATGTTAATGAATCTCGATAAAAATTTATCACTTGGCGATAAAATTTCGGTTGTTCTTAATTTTGAAAAAAATGATTCCTTAGAAATAATTCCTGTTGCAAAGTTAAGACCTCCAAAAATGCACACACATAAATAAAAAGGCTACACACCTTATAAGTGCATAGCCTTAAATTAATTACTGAATTTTTGGCTTAAGCGGCAGTAAAGCCCAGAATAGCTTTAATTTCTAAAAACTCTTCGAAACCAAAGTCACCCCATTCTCTGCCATTACCGGATTGTTTAAAACCTCCAAATGGCGCAGAAAAATCAGGTCCAGATCCGTTTACATGAACATTACCGGATCTAATTCTTTTAGCTACACCTTGTGCTCTTTCTTGACTACCTGAGACATAACCAGAAAGTCCATACACAGTATCGTTGGCAATTGCTATAGCCTCTTCATCATCTTTATATGGAAGAATTGATAAAACAGGACCAAATATTTCTTCTTGAGCTATTGTCATGTCATTTTTAACATCAGCAAAAACCGTGGGTTTAACGAAATAGCCCGCATTAAGACCTTCAGGTTTACCTGGCCCTCCAGCAACTAATGTGGCGCCTTCTTCAATCCCTTTTTCAATTAAAGATTGAATTTTGTCATATTGTAATTCGCTCACTACAGGCCCTATTCCTCCAGCTGCAACTTCGGCTGGATTACCAACAATAGTATTTTCTGCAGTTTCTTTGGCAATAGCTATAGCTTCATCTTGTCTATCGGCAGGAACCAACATTCTTGTTGGTGCATTGCATGACTGACCAGAATTCATAAAGCAGCTAGTGACACCTCCTGCAATAGCAGAACCAAAATCTGCATCATCAAGAATAATATTAGCTGATTTACCACCTAATTCCTGTGCAACTCGTTTAACAGTATCAGCAGATGCTTTTGCAACAGCGATACCTGCTCTAGTTGAACCTGTAAAGCTCATCATATCTATATCTTTATGAGAAGACATTGCCTCGCCGACAGTTGGTCCATCTCCATTAACTAAATTAAAGACTCCTGCTGGAACGCCTGCCTCATCTAATATTTCTGCAAATAATATTGCGTTCAATGGTGCAATTTCAGATGGCTTTAAAACCATTGTACAACCAGCAGCTAGAGCTGGTGCAACCTTACAAGTAATTTGATTAATGGGCCAATTCCAAGGAGTAATAAAACCGCAAACACCTACAGCTTCTTTTCTGATTCTTGTGTTCCCTCTATCTTCTTCAAATTCATAATTTTTAAGTATCTCAAGAAATGTACCTAAATGACCTGCGCCAGTTGCTGCCTGAGCAGCTTTAGATAGCCAAAGAGGCGCCCCCATCTCAGAAGAAATAGTTTCAGCAATTTCATCATAACGTGATTGGTAAACCTCTAGAATTTTACCAATTAGCTCTATTCTTTCTTCCTTACTTGTTTGAGAGAAACTATCAAATGCATTTTTAGCTGCCGAAACAGCATTATTTAAATCCTCCTCATTACCAAGAGCGATTTTACCAATTGACTCTTCTGTAGCTGGATTAATAACATCAAAATGCTGAGGATTTACAGGATCAACCCACTCCCCATTAATATAAAACTTTAGACATTCTTTCATTTTGTCCTCCTGAAAAAAACTTAAATATATTACAGCATAATTAGAATTTACGAACAATCTCTTTTACAAATATTTAATAATTATTTATAGTTTGTTAAATTAAATTTAAGGAATAATTATGGCTAAACCATACCCAAAAGAAGATCATTTGATAGGCAATTTTGCTCCAATAAGAATGGAGAGCAGCATTGATGATGTTATAATAGAAGGTGAAATTCCAAAAGAAATTAACGGTACTTACTATAGAAATGGACCTGATCCAAAATTTCCTCCGAGAGGTGATAGTTCACATTGGTTTGGTGGAGATGGAATGATTCACGCCTTCCATATTAATGATGGAAAAGTATCCTATCTGAACAGATGGATGAAGACTGTAAAGTGGAAAAAAGAACATGAAGAACAAAAAGCTCTTTGGTCTAGCGGTATGGATGTAATGAACAATGATCCTTCAGTATCGAATATTGAAACAGATGGATTAGCAAATACAGCTATCGTTTCACATGCTGGTAAAATTTTTGCTTTAGAGGAAGCTCATGCTCCATTTGAATTTGATGAAATGACATTGGAATCAAAAGGTTCTCATACTTTCGATAATAAACTTCAAGGACCTGTTACTGCTCATCCTAAAGTTGACCCTGTAACTGGAGAATTATTGTTTTTTGGTTATATGGCAGATGGTTTTTTCACAGATACCATTAGATATACTGCTGTTTCTAAGGAAGGAAAAATTACAAAGTCTGAATTAATTAAAGCTCCATTTCCTTCAATGGTTCATGACTTTTTTGCTACACAAAAATATATTGTCTTTCCTGTATTTCCTTTAACTGGTGATTTTGAAAGAGCATTAAATGGTAAACCACCTTTTGCTTGGGAACCTGAAAAAGGAACTCATATATGCATTTTACCTAGAGATGGTTCAGCTGAAGATGCTAAATGGATAGAATGCGACCCATCATTTGTTTTTCATTATATGAATGCATATGATGAAAATGGTTCAATTAACTGTGATTTGATGGAATTTGGAGTTCCTCCTCTTTTTCCATATGCTGATGGAAGCATGCCTGAACAAAAAGATGCTGAGGCAAGACATGTAAGATGGCAAATAGACCTCAATAAAGGGAAAATTGATAAGATAATAATGGATGATCTTACAGGTGAATTTCCAAGAATAGATGATAGATTTGCATTACAAAAACACTCTCATGGTTATTACGCTGGAAATATTGGCAAACATCCTAAAGGCATGTCTTTAAATACAATTGTTCACTACAATTTCTTAACTGAAGAAAGAGAACATTATACAACGAAAGATAGTGGAGCGGTTGGTGAACCAGTTTTTATTCCAAAATCTAATAATAGCAATGATGGTGAAGGTTGGCTAGTTGCAACCGAATATAATGCTAACGAAAATAGATCAAATCTTATTATTCTTGATGCTATGAATGTTGCTGATGGTCCAGTTGCGGTCGCACAATTACCTCACAGAGTTCCATATGGTTTTCATGGGTGGTTTGAAAATAGAGCATAAAAAATGCTTAATAGATCATTATTATTTTCCTTAGCTTTATTGCTAACATTAAATGCTGGCAATTATTTAAATGCGAATGAAGATAATAAAATAATTTATGAAAAAGACTATTTTAATCAATTTAATATTACAAACGTAAATGATGCCCTCAAAAGAATACCTGGCGTAGAAAACATAGGCTCGCGTAATTCAGAAAGCTATGAACCAGGTGGCAATCAAAAGAGAGGTTTTGGTTCTTCAGGAACTCAAATATTAATTAACGGAGAAAGACAATCTTCAAAAAGTAATAGTATTATAAAAACTCTAGAAAGAATAAATGCTAACTCATTAATTAGAATAGAAGTTATAAGAGGCTCAGAGGCAGGACTCGATGTTCGTTCAGACGGAGTAATTGTTAATATTATTGTAGATAGTTCATTATCAAAAAGTTCTGGAACATGGAGCGCTGCTCTTGGATATTTAACCTCGGGCGATAGCAATTGGAGAGGCACTGGATCCTGGGCAACTAAAATAAAAAACACTGATCTTGTTTTAGGATTGGAGAGAATTGGTGACTTAAATAGTAGGAAATATAATGAATTTACTGTCGATCAAGAACAATCACTACTTTATTATAGATTACGTGAAACAATTGAATATGAATCAAGCAATAGAGTAAATCTAGATTTAAATTCAAAAATTAATGATAAAAATACATTAAGAGTTAATGCTTTTCTTTGGTTTGATGGAAAGGAAAATGCACCACAAATTCAAGAATATTTTTTACCGACCGATATTGAGAACAAGGATTTTTATAAAAAAATTAATTGGGATAGAAGAGAAAGCAATGATGGATGGGAATTTGGAGGTGATTGGGAACATCAAATCAATAAAAATAATTCATTTAAATTAAGAGTTGTTTTAACAGAGGAGAATGAGGATCAAACTGATATTTCGTTCTTAGATGATACTATAAACTCTTATAAAAATAGCTCTGAAACAAATAATAGAAAAGAAAATGAGAGAATAATAAGATTAAGCTTTAACAAATCTATTGGTAAAAGTAGTTCTCTTGAATACGGAGTTGAAAGTGCTTACAATAAACTAGATAGAACTTTTAATCTTATATACTTTGATAGTAATGCGAAACAAACTAGCTCAGGAATAATCAATACGTCTGGTGAAGTTGAAGAAGATAGGTATGAGGGATTTTTATCCTACAATCTTCCTTTATCAAACAAAGTTAGATTGGAGTTGGCTTTAAATTATGAATGGTCAGAAATCAGTCAATCTGGTGATGTAAATTTATCAAGAGAATTTAAATACTGGAAACCAAGAATAGATCTTAAATGGGATTATAAAAAGAATAGACAGATCAGATTAAATATTGAAAGAAATGTTGGTCAAATTAATTTTGATAATTTTATTTCCAGTTATGATCAATTTGAAGAAAGTATTAGAGCAGGAAACCCTGATTTAAGACCTGAAACAGAATGGAAATTAAAACTAGAACACGAATGGAGACTACCTAATGATGGAGGAGTTATAACATTAAAAGGATCGGCAAGGGATATAGATGGTCCAGTCGATAGATTACCGATAGATGGTTATGCTGGTATAGGAAATTTAGGATCAGGTGAGAGAACTAAAGCAACAATTGATGGAAGTATTAGAATAAATAAAATTCTTGAAGG
>CACLQD010000022.1 GCA_902609025.1 uncultured PS1 clade bacterium | reverse complement strand
ATTGTCTGCTTGAAGCATTTAATAAAATATTTCTAATTGTATCATCGTATTTATTTATTTTTGATTTAAACCCAGTGCCATAAACTTGATCACCGATAACTGGAAGGCCTATATGTGTTAGATGAACTCTTATTTGATGTGTTCTTCCAGTTTCTAAATTACATTGGATTTTAGAAATTTCTAATTCTTTATTAAACTTAATTCTTTTCCAATGTGTAATGGCAAATTTTCTCCCTTTTTTTTCTTCTTTATAAACAGCCATTTTTTTTCTATTTTTATTTGACCTTCCTATAAATGTTTCAATTTTTCCTGATTGAATATTCGGAATACCCCAAACTAATGCTTTATAGGATCTTATTAATTTTCCATCTCTACCGTGATTGGCAAATTGTTCTGATAAGCTTTCATGAGTATTATCATTTTTGGCTATTACCATGACACCACTTGTATCTTTATCAAGCCTATGAACTATACCAGGTTTTTTTTCACCTCCGATACCAGATAAACTCTCACCACAATGAGCAATTAATGCATTTACTAACGTATTATCATAATTTCCTGGGGCAGGGTGCACAACAAGACCAATAGGTTTGTTAATAACAATTAAATCTTTGTCTTCGTAAAGAATTTCAAGAGGAATTTCTTGAGCTATAGGTTTTGGATCAATTGGCTCTGGAATATTAATGTAGTAACATTCCTCTGGGGTAACCTTTTTAGAGGGATCCTTTATGGTGATATGTTTGTTATCATAAACTTTAAATACATTACCCTCATTTATTAGATGTTTTATTCTTGATCGACTTAAATTAGAAATATTATTTGATAAAAATTGATCTAGTCTTAAACCTAATTCCTCAATAGATACTTTATATGTTATTGTTTCTTTTTTGGGCGACATAGCATGAAACTCTTTAAGCAACATGATAGATATACCATTATATTAATGTTAATCGTAATTATTCTTGGTTTAGCGATAATTGTAAGTTTTTTTATAGTTGTAACAACTATTGTTTATAGAGGCATTCAACTAGCCCTATAAAATGACGACCACATCCTAATCCCAAATAACATTGAGAGAATCCACAATATTAGTTCAACATAATTTGGATCACTGTTGTACCCAAAGAAACCCTTCATGAATACACCAACATTCCCTTTATCATGCAGCAAATGGTAATATTTTCCTTTGGATTCATCATAGGTATAAAATAATTCATTTTCATTGTTATCCAATGAAGATTTTGGCTGAAGGATATTCCAAACTCTTGGTATATTATTTTTATCAATTGTTTCATTTTTAACTAAGTAAGATTCAACTTCATGTGTTCCATATGCAATCATTCCAGAGGCAAATAAAACTAGTAATAGAGTTGTAGCTTTGAAAAACGACCTTAGATTTACTTTCTTTCCTTGTACTACAACTGCATAGCCGATGAAAACAGCCAATATTGCACCTATGAAAAAACCCAAATAAGAGAAACTTCCAGTATTTGTAACGCTAGCAATAAGAAATAAAGCGGTTTCAAAACCTTCCCTTAAAATTGAAAAGAAGACTAAAAGAAACAGGGCAAAACCTGATCCGGCTATAGCATTTTTAACTGAATTTTCTATCTCTTTGCGATCACTAACATGTTTTGCCAACCAAAAAATAACATAAAATAGGATACCAGCAGTTATATACATGAAAATAGCTTCGAAAAGTTTTTCATAAGAAGTATTGCCGACACTTTCATTTATAGATGTAAGAAGGAAGCCAACAATAGCGCTTGCAAATAATGAAGCAGCAACACCGTACCAAAGAACTCTCTTTTCAGCGGTTAAGTTATTTTTATCTAAAATTGTATAAATAATTCCGATTATTAGGGATGCTTCTAAACATTCTCTAAAAGTAATTATAAATTCGTTCATTTTTCTCTCATTAATTTATTGCTATTAATAATCATTATCACTAAATAATTTAGTTAGCGTTTTTAATCAACTAATAAAATATGAAAGTTTTATGAATACATCCATAAAAATAATAGTTTTTATAGTTAGTTTTTTTATTAACGATTCTATTTACTCGAATGAAATGATAATAGGTAAGGAGACAATTGAACCTGGAATAAATGTTGTTTTCGAGGGTGCAATAAAAGATGACATTGAACCAGGTAAATTCTTTTTAGACCAACAGTCAACAGATGTTCATTTAGAAGCATTAATTAATTGGTCTGAAAAATCACCCACTGGATCACCTATTGGAGGTTTTATTCCTTATTTAAAAGTAGAAGCACTTGTTATAAATATAAGAAATGATATTAAGGAAAAATTCTTATTAACTCCTCATCTTAATATGTCAGATAATTTTCATTACGCTTCAAATATTAAATTACCAGGCAAAATTGATGATAGCTTTGATATAGAATTTTTTATATATCCTCCAAAAGAGGGAATAATAGGATATCATTATGATTGGGTAGATGAAGCGAATTATCCTTTAATTCTTCCAGTTTCGTATAAATATAAGAATCTTAATTTCAAAAAGATTGCAAATTCAAAAAGAAGGTAATTTTCTAGTTGCAATTGATTATTAATTGCGCTAGTAATTGCGAATGATTATTAATAACAAAATCATATTTTAATTATTTGGGGAGAAAACCAATGAAAAAATTAATTTTATGTACTTTTGCTTTTGCTCTAATTGCATCAAATACTTCTTCATTTTCACAGGATGTAGAAGAAATTGTTGTCAAGGGTAAAGTACTTTATTCAGATCAGGTGACAGCATTAAAAACACCTGTTCCTATTATTGATGTGCCACAAACTCTATCAATTGTTACGGATGATGAAATTCGTAAACAAGGTTTTAGAGAGCTTGGAGATATCGTTCGCTATACACCAGGTGTTAATACATCTCAAGGTGAAGGTCACCGAGATTCTATCGTCTTTAGAGGTGTAAGGTCTACTGCGGATTTTTATCTTGATGGCGTAAGGGATGATGTTCAGTATTACCGTTCATTATATAACTTAGAGCAAGTGGAAATTCTTAGAGGACCTAATGCTCTTTTATTTGGGCGTGGTGGTACTGGTGGTATCATTAACAGGGTTACTAAAAAAGCTGTCTTAGACGAGCAGTTTGGTTCATTTGATATGGGCGCTGACTCTTTTGGAGCATTTGATTTTGCTGTGGATTATAATGTATCTACTGGTGAAAAATCTGCTTTAAGAATTAACTTTCATAGTGACACTTTAGAAAATCACAGAGATTATTTTGATGGTGATCGTTATGGATTTAATCCAACTTTAAGACTAGAGCTTAGTCCTGTAACAACATTAGATTTATCTTATGAACACGCTGACCATGAGAGATTTATCGATCGTGGTGTGCCTACACTTAATGGAGAACCAGTTGAAGCTTTTGAGGAAATAGTTTTTGGTGACACTGATACCAACTTACAAACACTTAGAGCTGATATTTATCGCTTAAATTTAAGTCATGAGTTTTCTGATACTAGAAAAGGTAATCTTGTTGTTCAGTACAGTGATTTTCAAAAAATGTATAAGAATTATTATGCATCAGGTTACTCCGGTGGAGACACATTTACAGCGGATGGTTATAAAGACCCTACAGAAAGAACTAATTTAATAATTTCTGGTAACATTGTTAATGAGTTTCAAACTGGATCAGCAAAACATACTTTATTAGTTGGAGCTGAAATTATTGATACTGAAAATGAAAACTATCGTTACAACACATTCTTTATCACTACAGAAGATGATAACGAAGTATTCAATATCACTAGACCAATAAACTTTGGAGTAAATGCGGCCGGTGTCAGAACTTATAACGACTTTACCGCAGACCTTAAAAGCTCTACAGAGTCAGATATTGAAGTAACTTCTCTTTATATTCAAGATCAGATTGATGTGACTGATAAATTTAAAATATTGTTAGGTGGTCGATTTGATAATTTCGATATTACTGTAAGAGATGTTAAAAAAGGAACTTCTGAGTCTAGAGAAGATGAAGAATTTTCACCAAGAGCTGGTTTGATATTTAAACCACAAGAGAATGTATCTCTTTATGTAAGCTATGCTGAAAGCTTCCTTCCAAGATCTGGTGAGCAGTTCAAAAAACTTGACGCAAACGCTGCTAGATTAGATCCAGATGTGTATGAAAGCACTGAAATTGGAGTAAAGTGGGATATCAGACCTGGATTAAGCTTTACTGCTAGTTACTTCGATAGTGAGCAAACAGTAGCTACTCGTGACAGCGATACAGGAGAAAATTCTGAGATTGTTGGTTTACAAGTTGATGGTATTGAACTTGAACTTAAAGGACAAGTTACAGAAAAACTATCATTAGCTATAGGTTATAGTGATCTTGATGGTGAAACAGCTAAAGGCGGTGAACCAAGAGAAATACCAGAATATACGGCTTCTCTATGGGCGACATATGAAGTTAATGATCGCTTTGGTATAGGTTTTGGAGTTACAGCACAGGGTGAATCAAATATTAAAAATGATAAGCCAGGTTTAATACTTCCTGATTATACTAGAGTGGATTTTGCAGCATATTATGACCTAGCTGATGATCTAAGTATTCAATTAAATGTAGAAAATGTGACAGATGAACTTTATTTCCCACATTCTCACAGTACTCACCAAGCATCAGTAGGTGAGCCTTTGAATGCTCGTATTTCACTAAGGAAAACATTCTAACTTTTATGAATAATCTGTCTGCATAGTTATTAGGGCATCTATGTAGACAGTAAGGAGAGGGGTACGATGACTAGACATTTGCGAGATTTGACATCCACTGAAAATCTTTTAGTAGTAAGCTCAAGATTCTGGTTCAAAGCTCATATGTTTAGGTGTAATACCCCTCTAATTCTTTTAAGAGATGTTTTTAAATCTGCTAATTTATCTAATTCTATTAGAGATTTTCATTCAATAATGATGGCTGTAGCTCATATGACAAAATCTAAATTATCACCAAATTATCAAACCCCAGTAACTGGTGTTGCAGAAGAATTATTAATTAAAATCATTAGACTTGCTCAAAGAGGTGATGATGAAGAGCTCAATAAAATATTTTCTAAATTCTTTTTTGAGGGTGACTCTGCACACTTTATTAATGCAGCTAACAATGTAGCTGAAAATTTCTTTAGAAATAATTTTATTATTAAGAGCGATGTAAATGAAAATATTTTTTATCAGGAATTAGATAGAAAAGAATATGCAGTAAACTAATTGTCTAGCTATATCTCTTCCCCCCTAAGTTAAGAATGCTAGATTATGTGAGAGATAACTCTCACTAAAGATAAGGGTCAAGGAGTTATCTTTGGCCCTTATTATATTTGACTATGGATTATTTGTTCTTCAACCCTATCAAAACCAAGAATATTCCATGCTTCATCAATAGAATTAACAAAACTTTCAATATCTTTCTTAGAATGTTTTGGTGTTATTGTTACCCTTAATCTTTCATCGCCTTTAGGAACAGTTGGATAGAAAACAGGTTGAATATAAATTCCAAATTTATCTAAAAGCAATTTCGATATTTGTTTACACTCTAGAGGACCTTTAACAAGGATTGGAACAATATGACTATCATTATCAATGAATGGGACTTGAATTGATTTTAAGCCTTCTCTAATAAATTTTGAATTTCTTCTAATTCTTAATCTCAAAGTTTCAGATTCTTTACTTAGCACAATTAATTAATGGATCATTTATGGACTATACAATGCCAAGAGCAGATAATGTTCCACATATGATAGTAGAAACCGAGGTAACGCCTTGTGCTCATGGATTAGGAGTAAAAGGATGTGGCGAAGCGGGGGCAATTGCTGCTCCGCCAGCTGTTATACATGCAATATTGGATGCCCTTAAAGAAAAAGGAGTAACTGAATTCGATATGCCTGCGACACCTAATAAAGTTTGGAATGCGATTAATAATAAAAGCTAAGGTTTAAAAACAACAAGAAATACAATAATTATCATTATTAAGGTTGGTACCTCATTAATGATTCTAAAAAACTTTGACGAAAATTTATTACCATCTATGGCAAAACTACGTAAGCATTGCCCTAAAAAAATATGAAACAATGTCATTAGAAAAACAAAAAAAAGTTTTATAGTTAACCATAATTGAAAACCATTAAAATAAAAAAGCGTTAATCCTGTTATCCATACTAATGCGACAGCAGGATTCATAATTAACCTATAAAGTTTATTTTCCATAATTTTGAATGTGTTGGTTGTATCTTCATTTTTTTTAATAAGATCATCGCTATGATAAACAAATAATCTTGGTAAATATAATAATCCCGCCATCCAAGCGATGACTGAAATTATATGTATGGCCTCAAAAAGAGAATAAATCATATAATTATTCCCAACGCGCATCTGGAGGCATAGACATTAGAATTGCATCAGTATTACCGCCGGTTTTAATTCCAAACTGCGTACCTCTATCCCATAGAAGATTAAATTCAACATATCTTCCTCTTTTTAATAATTGCTTATTCTTCTCTTCCTCTGTCCAAACGTCATCTTTTCTTTTGTTAATAATATGAGGAACTATTTTAAAAAAAGATAACCCAACATCCCTAACAAATGAAAAATCAGTTTCCCAATTATCTGTTGTAAGGTGATCAAAAAAAATGCCGCCTACGCCTCTTTCCTCTCCTCTATGTGGTAAGAAAAAATATTCAGCACAATTTTTTTTAAAATCAGGGTAATAATTTTTATTATACTTATCACAAGCGCCTTTAAGAGAATTATGAAAATCCTCTGTGTCATCATTATAAATGTAAGTAGGAGTCATATCTGCACCACCACCAAACCAACTTTTCCCGGTAACTATAAAACGCGTATTAAAATGAAATGCAGGTACAAAAGGAGAGTTCATATGCGCAACAATACTTAATCCACTAGCCCAATATTCTGGTGAATCCTCCGTTCCTGAAACATTACTTCTATAATCTTCTTTAAATTCTCCACTCACTGTAGAAATATTCACACCAACTTTTTCAAATACATTACCTTTCATGAGACTAATTTCACCGCCACCGTTTCCAGAATGATCCCATTTCGTTCTTTCAAAAGTTGAGCCATCTAATGTTTCGAATTCTTTACAGAACTTATCTCTGAGATTCCTAAACCATGAACTTGCTAAATCTTTTTTTTCTTCTATCTCCAAGATAATTCCTCAGTTAACTAAAAATTTTTCTTATAGTCTCTATAAAGTAATGAACATTTTCTTCAGGTGTATCTTTTAATATTCCGTGACCTAATCCACAGACCCAGCCAGCTCTATCTTTTTCATTTATACTTTGTATATGATCAACATATATATCAAAGTCTTTTTTAAATTCATCGTGATCTTTAACCATACTTTCTTGATTGAAGTTACCTTGAATAAAGCCGTTATTTATCTCTTTAAACCAATGGTCCATAGATAATTGGTGATCTACACCTAAGCCAGCAAGAAGACAATCATGACTATTAAGCTCATCAACAAAAAATTTATTATCGAAGGGAGATTTTGAATAATATCCAATTTTTTTTGGGAACTCTTTAATGATTTCCTTGTATAAATATTTGGAATAATTATTAAAATTCTCACTATCGGATATGCTTTTGGCATCTGTATCAAAAATCATAACAACTTCTGCCCCTGCATTTAGTTGAAGTGAAATATTGTATTTAATTACAGGAATAATTTTTTCTGAAAGAACTTTAAAAACAAAACTATTAGAGTAATTGTTTTCATATTGAATACCTTTATTCAAACCAAGACCATATGATAAAACTGTCCATGGACCGCCAACAAAACCAATTAGGCTTTTATGATCAGGTAGTAAATCTCTTGTCGCTAATAAAGCATTTTCTTGAAAATTCATTTCCTTAATTGCATTTTCTGGAGATTTTAATTCTTCATAATTATTTTCATCAATAAATTTACCAAAAATAGGTCCGGGATCATATTTTAATGACATACCCAATGCTTCAAGAACAAACAAAATATCACTAAATAAAATTGCGACATCAAAATCAAAATCATTTATTGGGCCTAAAGCTGTTTCAGCTGCTAAATCAGGATTTTTACATAACTCTTCGAAGCTATAACTTTTTTTTAAATTTTGATAATGAGAATGATATCTTCCTGCCTGTCTCATAAACCATATAGGGGGCGTCTTTTGCGGGATATGCTCTAAAGCATTACTAAATCTTTCATTGCATATTTTCATTTTTTATCGCCAGATCTTGTTACATTTTTTAGAACATCTTCATATGAAAGGAAAACATTTATATTATTTTTATTTATATACTTTTTAATAGTTTTAAGAGTATTTCCTGGTCCACAAGAGTGATTAGCATTTATTATTTTAGGATAATTTTTTAAGGCCAATTTAAAAGCTGAGCCACTCATCCAATAAAAATGGGTCTTTTCATTTAAATCTTCAATCATATTAACTGGTTTTAATTCATAGGTAGCGATAATACGAGCATTTTGTGGGTCTTTATGTAATTTGAAATAGTTCTTTTGCGTCAGATTATGAGTTAACTTAACCCACTTCTTATTTTTTGATAAACATTTAATTTGTGGATCGTCTTCTCCTAGGCTATCCGAAGAACCGTTTACCCAATAACCCTTTTTAGCCAATTTTTTCCATGTTTTAACTCCACTTGTCCAGACAACATTCGTTAATTCAATATTCTGATTTTTTGGCAAAGCATTTTCTCTACTAACATAAATATTTGTATTTTTTAGTTTATTAATTTTTTTTAAATTTTTATTAATTAATTTTCTTTCAAACAATTTATACTTACTTAAGTTAGACGGAAAAAAATGTGATTCCGGAATATTTTTCCAATCAGTGATTTGATTTACGAGCTCTCTTTTTTCAATTTCTAATCCTTCTTCAGTTTGACCTTTTATAGTAAGAATTTTTCCAAAAAGTTTTGACTCAATACTTACACCAATTTTTTGATGACAGCCTCCTCCATAATTTTGAAGAATCTCTCTCTCTTTTGCAACTTGAGAAAATGTCTCGATGTGATTAATTTTATCAACTAATTCAATTATATCTTTCCTTTTTGAATTTACTTCAATAGCGATTGCTCCTTGACCAGGAGCACATGGATTTAAGGATAATGGAATAATCATCCAGAGCAAATTATCAAGGTATGATAGTATTTTAGCTGAAATATCTTTATTTCCATATGTGATTAATCTGTCAATTGCAGCTTTAGCAACGATCAACCCTTGGCAGTCTCCATTTAATAATTTTGTTAGTCTTGTAGGAATATTACCTCTAACATCCTCAAAAGTTATATTGCTTGGGTTAAAAGGAATTAAAGATTCTAAGAAATTTGAAAAATTGTAAACTCTTCTGGGTGATGAAGTAAGAATTCTTAATTCTTTATTATTATAATTTTCAAATATATCTTTTTTTAGGAATAAAATATCTCTTGAGTCAGCTCGCTCTAACATAGAAACAATTAAGGTATCTTTTTGATCTTCAATTGGGAGATCTTTAAGAGAATGAACTGCTAAATCAGCCTCATTATTTAAAAGTGATTCTCTAATATCATTAGTAAATACACCAATATTTGATAACTTACTTAATGATGTTAATTGATCAATATCTCCCTCAGTTTCTTTTTTAATAAAAGATACAGAAATATCTTTATTAGCCTGTTTTAAAGCATTAGCCACAATCTCAGCCTGAATAACAGCTAAGTCGCTTTTTCTGGAGATAATTTTAATCATTATTATATTTTTATAGTGTATTTATTGCCTATTTTAACTAATTTGTTACTACTATGCGACATATTGTCTAAAGAAAATAAAATAATATTATTTTTGTTATTTATATTTATAAAGATGGGTGCTAAT
>CACLQD010000021.1 GCA_902609025.1 uncultured PS1 clade bacterium | reverse complement strand
GTAATCATTAATGAAATAAGCTGCATTAAGTTGAACTCTTCTATCAAATAGAAAAGCTTTATAACCTAATTCAGTGCTTTCAGAAAATTCAGGATCATATTGATTCCTTCTCATATGCTTAGTTTGTTGAACAACAGCATAGAATCCACCTGAATGGAAACCTTCTGTATAAGTCAAATAAGCTAAGGAATCTTCATTTATTTGATAAGATAAACCTAATTTAATTGAAGTATCATCCCATTTCTTTTGAAGATCAGCATAATCAGGGAAATTACGGCCTTCACCTATATTATGACCGGCAAGATACGCTTGACCTGCATAGAAATCTTTTTCTTCTTCAGTCCATCTAACGCCAGTAGTAAGGGTTATTCTATCAGTAACAGACCAATCAGCTTGAGCGTAAGCTGCAATTGACTCTGTCTTTTGTGTTGAATAAAGGATCTGATATAAAGTTCCAGTAGGATAAGCGGGCTCAGTAGCATCACAAGCTATAGCTAATGTAGGATCAAAAAAGTCCTGACAAATTTCCCACATACCTGGACCTGTTAAAAGTCCTCCATATAGAAAGCCCCAAAAATCTCCTCCTGTAGCCCAGTCTTGTGTATGCTCTTTCTCAAACATATATAAACCAGCTGTAAACTCTACATTATTATAAGAACCATTAAGTTGTAATTCATGGCTAGTTTGATCATAAACATTCCATCTCTCAATTGTAATAAATGGTGCCGCAGATCCATCGAAATCATAGATACGATCTTCGTTAACATCTCTATAACCTCCAATGTATTTAACAGTTAAATTCTCATTAAGCTCGTAAGTCATTTGCAATGTTATTGCATCTGTCTCAACTGAAGCATCATGTTGTGTATCATTTTCAGCATAAGGTAATGGGTCCGGAGAAGTTCTACATGCTTCAGCATAAACTGCACATGCTACCAATCCACCACTAAAATCAGTTGTGTTTGGACCTGGAGGAGGCGGAGGTATAACACCCGGCGCCACATTAAAGTTTTGGTTATATGCTGCTAGCGCACTTTGATCATCCATTTTTTCAATAGTTAAAAGGGCTTCAAATCTATCATTTGGAGTGAATAAAAAAGTTACACCGTATGCTTGATAATCTTCCTCACCATTATGGCCGCCTAAAGTTATATTAGGCATCCAACCATCAC
This sequence comes from uncultured PS1 clade bacterium, assembly GCA_902609025.1. Taxonomy (GTDB): domain Bacteria; phylum Pseudomonadota; class Alphaproteobacteria; order MED-G09; family MED-G09; genus AG-430-B22. Next base: position 11,025 of record CACLQD010000021.1, on the reverse strand, counting down.
TTTGTATTGAAGTTCCAAAGAATTTAGCAGCTAAATTATCTGCTAAAGATGTATTTATAACTGCTCTCAATTCTTGACGACCATCTTCACCAATTGTTGCTTGTACTTTTCCGCCAAATTCACCAGTAGGACGAGTTCTAATTACATTGATAACACCACCAGTAGTATTTTTACCAAATAATGTACCTTGAGGTCCTCTTAGAATTTCAATTCTTTCCATATCAAAATTATCTAATAAAGAACCGGCCGCTTGACCAAGATAAATACCATCAACATTAATAGCAATTGGTGAGTCAAATGTATTATCATTAGATGTAGCAGCTGCAATACCCCTAATTTGAATGCTTGAACCGCCAGGCCTTCGACCATTTTCACCAAAAACAACATTTGGCGCATAACCCGTAATGTCTGAAAGATTTCTAATTGTTGATCCTAGAAGCTCTTCATCCAATGCAGTAATTGATATTGGAACATCCTGTGCAGATTGCTCTCTTTTTTGAGCTGTAACGATAATTTCTTCAATTTGAAGATTTGATCCACTCTCATCTTGAGAATAACCAGTTGAAGTAAATGTGCTCGCAATCATAAAAGTTACAAACATAAATACTAACTTATTTAAGTTTTTCATAAAAACCCTCCCCTGTAGTGTTTTATAAATAGTATTATTTCATATTATTAATAGTGTATTTTGCAAATTTTCTAACTAAACACAATGAATAATTAGTAAAATATAAAACTCAAAAAAGAAAAACGGCTCTTACAAAAGAACCGTTTAATCTAAATAGTTGTAATAATACAACATTATTAACTGATATTAAGAAACTTATTCATTATTTGGTTTACTTATCCAAATAGCTGAAAGAAGAATGAGTGCTATTGATGCAACTAATATAACTGCTATAGGCTCATTAATTAAACTTATTGATGGTACTTCAGAGCTAGAAGCATTATATGTTTCTATAAAGTTTTGACCAAATCCACTAACCTCACTTCCACTATCTTTTAGGACAGCTAAATTATGCGCTGCGTTGTTTAACACAAGTGAAACATATGAGAATTGCATATTTAAATACCATAAAGATGATAAGGCAAATGCACTTGTTACAATTTTAGAAACTATATTGGCATTTCCACTCTCATTTGCTACTACAGCACACCTGCCGGCAAACCATGTTAAAAAAGCAAAACCAATTAGGAACAAACCTTGTGTTTGAAGGCCTGCAAACATTATTTGAAAAATATCATTTTCTGTCATTATTTTCCCTCCGAAAAAATGTTCTACATCTCGCCATATTACTTCCTTTCTGTAAAGTTATTATTAGTAATTTTTAATAAATATTTAATCACAAAAAATGTATAAAGAACTTGCAAACATGACTGCTACAGGGTTAAAACTTCTATAACTGTTGGGGCGTAGCCAAGCGGTAAGGCAACGGGTTTTGATCCCGTGATTCGTAGGTTCGATCCCTACCGCCCCAGCCATATTAAAATATTATTAATTCAATTGGTCTGTTGGCGATAAAGAAATCCTTCTGGATTAACAAGGGCATCACTTTAAATATTAAATTGATATTTCTCCTAAATCCATAATAGGTTTTTTTCCATCCCAATTTATTGAAGCTTCTTTGATCATATCAAACATACCTAATGCACCCTCAGATAGTTGTGCGATTTCTAAAATAGGACTGAAATTATTATCAATATCTAAATATGAAAAAGTACCTTCATCCATTGTTTTTCCGCCTTGTAAATTTCTATATCCCTGACTTTCAAGAATTTTTATATCATTCTCAATATTTTTAGTAAAAGTACATAAGTGATGAAGGGTATTTTTTTTGTGATTTACATATTCATTATAAATTGAAGGTGTATCACAATGTTGTTTGATGAACTCAATTTGCATATTACCGGAATAGGCAAGAGCAACGGAAAAATCTATTTCGTTTTCTTCTCCATTTTTTCCATAATAATAAACATCTTTTAGATCTAAATGCTCTAAAATAAAAAAAGGACCAATATTTAGTTTTTCTGTCCAGTGTTTGATAGGTTCATTAAAGTTATCTACAACAAAGCCCATTTGTTCCATAGGCCCAAAGAATTTTTCCATTTTTCCCCCTCATCAATATTTATTAATTTAATATTAGATGAATTTAATTTTTATTCTATAAAATAAATTTATCTACAAAATTTTGTGATATATTTAATTTGTGGGTGATAATTATTCTTATATTTTCATGGCTTCATTAATTGGAAGTTTGTGCTTATCCTTAAATTTGTTCGGAATATTATTTTCAAGAGTAATTATCATTGATTTTTTTCCTTTTAAATTTATAAAAAATCATAATTATAATTTTTATAAATTTAAAAAACATCTTCCACTAATTTTAATTAATTTATCAATTATGTGTTTGTTGTTTCCATTAGGAATTTTGGCTATAAAAGACTGGATAATTGTTCCTTATGGTAACTTTTTAATATTTCTATTTCAAATTACAGTCGTATTAATCATTGATGATTTTTATTTTTATTGTTTTCATAGACTTTTACATAAAAATAAATTTCTTTATGAGAAAATTCATGTAATCCATCATAAGGCTAGCAATCCTTTTCCAGCTGACTATCTATACGAACATCCACTTGAATGGATTATAGGTTTATTAGGTCCCTTTATTGCTTTTTTGATACTTGGCGAGATTTATTTTGAGACTATTGTGCTTTATTTAATTATTAGAGTTCTTCACGAGCTCGATATTCATTCTGGGATTAAATCATCTATATATAAATATTTCCCATTTGCAGGAGTTAATGAGTATCATGCCTTACATCATAAATATCACATTAATCATTTCGCTTCCCTTTTTTCTTTCTGGGATATAATTTTTAAAACACATAGTAAATATTAAGAATCTTCTGTTTCAGAGGATTCAATAGTGCTTTCCTTTTTTCTAAATAAAACGATACTAATAATAATCATAATAGAGGAAATTATTTCTACACCGATAAATATAGCTGCAAAATCAGCACCATATATTTGCCAGGCAATAATTCTCATTATTGCTGCTGAAAGTAAAATAATGACTGCAGAAATGAGAAAGGAAATATTTTTAAAAATACTACCTAAAAGGCAAAAAATACCCACACCTATAAAAAATGCAGAGAAATCACCAATCTGAGTACTTCTTCCAATACCTTCAAGGTATTGCATTCCTAGGGCATTTGATGCCGCCGATGGATTTGTTATCCAAGTATATGCATTAGATAGAAATAATAACCCAGGAAGAAAAGTCAAAACTCTTGCAATAATTTGTCTCATATCATCCTCATATTTTTTTTAATTAAACTATTAGTAAAGACTATATTAGACTATTAAAAGTAATATTAATTTAAATTTGAAAAAATAATGAGTAAAAAAGCTTTAATTACAGGAATAACAGGACAGGACGGATCCTATCTATCCCAATTTTTAATAGAGAAGGGTTATGAGGTTTATGGGGCTGTTAGAAGGACTTCGTCAATAAATACTGGAAGATTATCTGAGTTAGATATTTTGAATAAAATAAATTTGGTAGCTATGGATCTTGCAGAGATTACTAATATTCAAAGGGTGATCGAAGAAATTAAGCCTGACGAAGTTTATAACTTGGCTGCACAAAGTTTTGTTCAGACATCTTTTGATCAACCAATCTATACATCCGAAATTGATGCTATTGGTGTCACAAGGATTCTAGAAACCATAAGAATGTTAGGAAGTAAAATTAAATTTTATCAAGCCTCAACATCAGAAATGTTTGGTAAAGTTCAGTCTTCGCCTCAAAATGAAGAAACTCCCTTTTATCCTAGAAGCCCATATGGTGTTTCAAAATTATATGGTCATTGGATGACTATAAATTATAGAGAGGCTTGGGATTTACATGCTTGTTCAGGAATACTTTTTAATCATGAATCACCTTTAAGGGGAATAGAGTTTGTAACAAGAAAAATTACTTTGGGTGTTGCAGAGATTACAAAGAAAAAAAAGAAAAGTATTAGTCTTGGCAATTTAAATGCCAAGAGAGATTGGGGGTATGCAGGAGATTATGTTAATGCGATGTGGCTTATGCTTCAAAAGAAAAAACCAAGTGATTACGTAATTGCGACAGGTGAAATGTATAGTGTTAGAGAATTTGTTGAAAAGGCCTTTAATGCTGCAGATACCGAAATAGATTGGGTTATTGATAATGGAGTTGAGTCTGGGCGCTGCAAAAAAACTGGAAATATTCTTATTGATATCAATAAAGATTTCAATAGACCTGCAGAAACAGATTATTTATTAGGAGATGCTACGAGAGCAAAAAAAGAACTTAATTGGAAACCACAAGTAGATTTTAATACTCTTGTTGAAATGATGGTTAAGAAAGACTTGGATAGAGTTGAAAATGGTGTCTATGGTTTTTAGTTAGCCAGTTTTCTTTTCCTGCATTTCTCCATAAGCTTGTTCATATTGCTCAGTTAATTCATTTACTAAGTCTTGAACAGTTGGATCATTTTTTATACTACCAATGCCTTGCCCAGAACCCCAAATGTCTTTCCAAGCTTTTGATTTGGTATTTCCTCCTGAACCGAAATTCATTTTTGATTTGTCTGCTCCAGGTAAATTATCAGGATCTAAACCGGCCTTTTCAATAGAAGGCTTAAGGTAATTCCCATTAACACCAGTAAATAATGATGAGTAAACTATATCAGAGGCTGATGATTCAATAAGCATATCTTTGTATCTTTGATCAGCGTTTGCTTCTTTTGTAGCAATAAATCTTGTTCCAATATAAGCTAGATCAGCCCCTAGAGCTAAAGATGACGCAATTGAATGCCCATCTGATATTGATCCAGATAATAATATTGTTCCATCAAACCATTCCTTTACTTCGCGAACTAAAGCAAAAGGTGAATGAGTTCCAGCATGACCACCAGCGCCAGCACAAACAAGTATCAATCCATCAACCCCTTGTTCAGCAGCTTTTTTTGCATGTCTAACATTAATGACATCATGAAAAACAACTCCACCATAACTGTGCGCTGCCTCAACTATTTCAAGAGGAGGTCTTAAGCTTGTAATTATTATTGGAACCTCATGCTTTACACATGACTCCATATCTTGCATTAAGCGATCATTAGATGCGTGACAAATTTGATTTACTGCAAAAGGTGCTGCAGGACTATCAGGATTTTCTTGATTATGTTTATCTAATTCCTCTTTTATTTGAATTAACCATTCATCCAATACCTCTTGAGGTCTTGCATTTAGAGCAGGAAAAGAACCAACAACGCCTGCTTTACATTGACTAATTACAAGCTCTGGCCCTGAAACTATAAAGAGCGGTGCTCCAACAACTGGTATTTTTAACTTGCCTTTAAGATGAGGAACTAATGCCATAATAATCTCCTATTAATAATTAAATTGAGTTTTAAATATGTTTCTATAAATTTAAATAATGTTTTTACATAATTATTTTATCTTTTGAAAGAACAATAATGTTAAAAATTGATCGATCACAATCTATTTCAAATCTTGGGGCAAGTGTTTCCGGTATAGATATATCTCAGGATATTAAATCTGAAGACAAAGAATTTTTAAAATCACTATGGTGTGAGTGTTCAGTATTAATTTTTCCTAATCAAAAGTTACAACATAAAGATTTTGAAAGGTTTAGTTTAATATTCGGAGAATTTGGAGAAGATCCATTTATAGAGTCCATTGATAATCACCCAAATATTATTGAAGTTAAAAAAGAGGCTAGTGAAAAGGCTTCTCATTTCGGCGGCTCTTGGCATTCTGATTGGTCTTTTCAGCAAAAACCTCCATCTGCTACTTTACTTCATTCAAAGATAATTCCTCCAGTTGGTGGAGATACTCTTTTTGCAAATACAATTCTAGCTTATGAAGGTTTACCTAATTCAATGAAAAAGAATATTGATAATCTTAAGGTAATTCATTCTGCCGCATTACCTTATGCTGATGACGGGTTCTATGCTTTAGAAAAAGAAAAAGATAGATCGATGAAAATAAGACCTTCGAAAGATGCAAAGAAAACTTTTATACACCCTCTTGTTCGAACCCACCCAGATTCAAAAAGAAAGGGTCTTTTTATTAATCCAGTTTATTCTTTATTTATAGATGGTTTAGAAAAAAATGAGTCAGATGCTTTACTTAATGATCTATTTTCTCATATGACACAGGAAGAATATATTTATAGACATATTTGGGACGAAAATATGCTAATTATTTGGGATAATAGGGTAGTAATGCACCAGGCCACAGGTGGATATGATGGTTATGATAGATTATTGCACAGAATAACTATTGCTGGAGAACAGCCTTCATAAAAGGTCGTGACTATCTAAAATAAACGCATACATGAAAGCGGCTTCATCTATTTGATGGTATCTACCAGCTTTTCCTGCATGACCAGCTTCCATATTTGTTTTTAAATATAGACCATTTTTATCTGTTTTTAATTCTCTTAATTTAGCTACCCATTTTGCAGCTTCCCAATATGTTACTCTTGGATCAGTTAGACCTGCCGTTACTAAGAGCGAAGGGTATTCTTGTTTTTTTACATTATCGTATGGCGAATATGATTTAATATTTAAAAAATCATTTTTGTTAAGAATTGGGTTGCCCCATTCCTCCCATTCAGGCGGTGTTAATGGCAGAGATGAATCGAGAATTGTATTTAAAACATCTACAAAAGGCACATCAGCTACTGCTGACTTGAAAAGTTGAGGTGCTATATTGAGTGTTGCACCAATCAAAAGTCCACCTGCACTCCCACCATGTATAGTTAAATCACCAGATAGTTTAGATTTTTTTAAAAATTTTGCACAGCTTATAAAATCTTTAAAAGTATTTTTCTTCTTTTTTAATTTCCCGTCTAAATACCATTGGCGTCCTTTTTCCATACCTCCTCTAATATGAGCAATTGCAAAAACCATACCTCTATCAACTAAAGATAATCTTGCAACTGAAAAGCCTGGTGTCATTGACATCCCATATGCTCCATAACCATAAAGAAGTGTAGGGGCATTCTCTTTTGTATTTTTTAATTTAAGTAAAGAAATTGGAATCCTTTTTCCATCGTGGCTTTTTGCAAAAATTCTTTTAGTTTCATATTTATATTTATTATATCCAGAAGGTACTTTTTGTTGTTTAAGAATTTTTCTTTTTTTAGTATTTAAATTATATTCATAAATAGTAGTTGGTACATTCATAGCAGAATAATTAACTCTTATTTTTTTACTTTTGTATTCTATTCCTTCATTAAAATTCAATTGATATGCTTCTCCATCAAATTTAATTTCTTCAATTTTATTATTCTTTTTATTTATAAATTTTATTCTTGGTAAACCATCTTTTAATTCCTGTAGTATTAGAAATTCTTTTAAATCAGCAAAATCAGTTATAAGAACACCTTTTCTATGAGGAATTAAATTTTTCCAATTTTTATTAGGATATTTCTCATCTCCTTCTTGTTTTTTGTTTTCCTTTATATAAGAAATTTTAAAATCTATGGCTTTGTTGTTATTGTTTAAAATAATAAAACGTGACTGTTTTAAGTCATGATCAATACTGTATTCAATTCCTTTTTTTCTTTTGCAGAAAAGCGATAACTGCCTATCATTATCATCTTTATTTAAAAGATATATTTCATTAGTCTCATGATCACTAATGTTTAAAACTAGATATTTTTTACTAAGAGTTTCACTTGCATTTAGAAAATATCCAGGATTTTTTTCCTCATAAATTAACTGGTCGTCATTTTGTTTAGAATTTAAATCATGAAACCATAGGCTTGAAGGCCTATGATTTTTATCCATCCGAATATAATAGAAGCCAGATGAATCATTTGACCAAATTGTAGTTCCGCTTGTATTTTTAAGAGTAGAGAATTTCTTTCTTTTATTTTTGATATTAAAAGTTTTAATCGAATAAAATTCCGATCCTTTATCATCATAACTATAATTAAATATTTCTTGATTATGTGAATATGAAACTCCTCCGGGTTTAAAATATTTGTGCTTCTTACTTAAAATATTCCAATCAATTATTGTTCGATAACGAGAGTTAGAATTATTTGCTAATTTTCTTTTAAGTATTGAATATTGCAATCCTTTTTTGGTTTCTGTTAGGTATAAATATTTCCCATCCTTAACAGGAAGAGATCTATCATTTTCATTAATTCTTGATTTAATTTCTTCAAAAATAATATTTTTTGATTTTTTTAAATGCTTTAGATTTTCATTTATCCATTTGTTCTCATAATCAAGAAATTTTTTAATATTTGGCTTTAAAGCATTAGGTTTTTTTAATACTTCTTGCCAATTATCATCCCTTAACCAAGAGTAATCATCTTTAATAACCAAGCCATGGACTTTTATTTTTTTATTTTTTTTTCTGGCTTTTGGAGGTTTTAAGCTCTTTTTAGAAACCATGATTTAGAACTTTTATTCAAATACAATAGATACTGTTTCAGCAACCATTGCAGGCCTATCTTGTCCTTGGATTTCAATACTTATTTCTGAGGTTAATTGTGTACCTCCAGCCTTTGATTGTGCTTCCACAAGTACAGATTTAGCTCTAACTTTTGAATTTACCGGAACCATATTGGTAAATCTAACTTTATTAGTTCCATAATTTATTCCTCTAGTTACACTTTTTATAGTGCTTATTTGAGATGTAAGCATAGGAACTAAAGATAAGGTCAGAAATCCGTGTGCTATTGTAGGCATTCCTAGTTCTGTTTCAGTTCTTTCAGGATCTATGTGTATCCATTGATGATCTCCAGTTGCATCAGCAAAATCATTTATCCTATCTTGATCAATTGAGAACCACTCACTAACTCCGATTTCTTCACCAACGCAGTCGGCCAATTCGGCAACATTTTTAAATTCTCTCATTATATTCTCCTTTATTATACAATTTTAGAGCTTTTATTACCCCAGTATCGATCTTTCAATAATCTTTTATAGAGCTTTCCTGTCGGATGTCTAGGAAGTTCCTTTTCAAAATCTATCGATTTTGGACATTTGATAGAAGATAAGTTTTCTTTACAAAAATTAATTAATTCTTCCTCTAAATTTTCCCCACGCTCTGACCATTCAATTGGCTCTATAACCGCTTTTACTTCTTCTCCAAATTCTTCATTTGGAACACCAATGACAGCACAATCAGAAACTTTTGGATGTGTGATTAATAAATTTTCGGTTTCTTGGGGATAAACATTTACTCCTCCTGTAATTATCATAAATGCTTTTCTATCAGTTAAATAGAGATATCCGTCTTCATCCAGTTTTCCCACATCACCCAGAGTTGACCAATTACCATGAATAGTATGTCTAGACTCTTTTGTTTTTTTTTCGTCTTTATGATATTTAAAATCACTATCACCCTCAAACCAAATCGTTCCTTCTTCGCCAATAGGCAATTCTTCACCTTCATCGTTGCAGATGTGAGGAATGCCAACAATTGGTTTTCCAACAGTTCCTTCATGAGCCAACCATTCTTCTGAATTACAGGCAATAAAGCCATTACCTTCTGATCCGGCATAGAATTCGTGAATTATTGGACCCCACCATTCTATCATCATTTTTTTTATTTTAATTGGACAAGGTGCTGCAGCATGGATTGCACATTTATGAGACAATAAGTCATATTTGTTTCTAATATCTTCAGGAAGTTTAAACATTTTTACAAACATTGTTGGAACCCATTGGCTCATCGAAACAGAATATTTTTCAATAAATCTTAAAGAGCTCTCAGCATCAAAGTTTTCCATAATGATATTTGTTCCACCAAGATAATTCACACCCATTGTAAATCTTAAGGGGGCAGCATGGTATAAAGGAGCAGGTGATAAGTATACTGTATCTTGATTTGTTCCATAAAGACCCGTTACTACTTGCATTAAATCTTCTGATTGTTCTATAGGAATATTTTTAAGAGGAAGTTTAATTCCTTTTGGTTTTCCAGTTGTTCCAGAAGAATAAAGCATATCTTGACCCATGATCTCATCATTTATTGGAGAACTGGGCATGGAAATTAGACTTTCTTCCAGACTATTCCAGCCGTCTATTTCTCCATCAATTATATATCTATCAGAAATATCATTTATAAGATTTGTTAACTCAACTACTACATGCTTCAAAGCGTTTGAAGTAATTATTAGCTTAGCCTCACAATCACGAATGATATATTCTACTTCAGAAGCAGTTAATCTTGATGAGATAGGTGTATAGTATAACCCTGATCTTTGGGCTGCCCATAAGATTTCAGTAAATCTTACATTATTTTCCATAAATATTGCTATGTGGTCGCCTGAATTTAAATTTTTTGATCTAAATAAGTTGGCAATCTTATTTGATCTTTCATCAAGCTCTTTATAAGTTACAACTTCTCCCGAGTTTGCCATTATAAATGCAGGTTTATCAGGATTATTTTTTGCATGTATATGTGGATGCATTAAAAAAACCTATTTTTATTTTATTAATTTCATCTGTATCATATTATAAAAATTATTAAAAAAGAAAGCCTATAATATAGATAGATTGGAGAAAAAAATGAATTTTGATACTTTGTTATATGATATTGAAGATAATATTTTAACTATCACACTGAATCGACCAGATAAATTAAATGCTTTTAATTTCCAAATGCAAAATGATCTCATCAAGGCATTTGATGAAGCAGATAAAGACGATAATGTGAAAGCGATCATAGTTACCGGAGCAGGTAGAGGTTTTTGTGCAGGAGCAGATCTTTCAGCAGGAGCAAGAACATTTGATTTTGAGAGTCGTGACGATCGAAAAGATAAAAAAGGTGCTGTTTTAGAAAATGGAGAAATAGATTGGTCTAACCCAAGCATAAGAGATGGCGGTGGTCTTGTTACATTAAGGATTTTTGATTGTCTTAAGCCTGTCATCTCAGCATGTAATGGACCTGCTGTAGGAGTTGGGGTTACAATGCAACTTGCTATGGACATTCGATTAGCCTCT
>CACLQD010000020.1 GCA_902609025.1 uncultured PS1 clade bacterium | reverse complement strand
CCAATGTGCTCAATGATTTTAGCCGACCAGGGCGCAGAGGTAATTAAAGTTGAGCCAGTTATTGGGGATCAAGTTCGACATATGGCAACGCCTCATAATGGTGTAAATGCACCATTTTACTCTGTAAATAGAGGTAAGAAATCATTAGCGATTGATTTAAAATCAAAAGAAGGAAAAGAAATTTTGTTAAAACTAGCTGAAGATGCAGATGTCTTCATGCAAAATTTTAGACCAGGAGCCATTGATCGAATGGGTTTTAGCGAAAAAGTTATTCGAAAGTTAAATAAAAAAATTATTTATTTATCCATTAGTGGTTTTGGTGAAAAAGGTCCTTACTCTCAATCACGAGTATATGATCCAGTTATTCAAGCTTTATCAGGAGCAACAGATATTCAAGCTGACAGAGATACCGGAAGACCTAAAATGTTCCGTATCATTATTGCTGATAAAACGACAGCATTGACAGCTGCTCAAGCGGTTTCATCAGCTCTTTATGCTAGAGAGATATCAGGTACTGGGCAGCATATTAGTTTATCAATGTTAGAGAGTATGCTTGCCTTTTTCTGGCCTGAAGGTATGGCTGGTTTAGTTTACGAGGATAAGGAATTTGATGTTCGAAAGATTCAAGGAACACAAGATTTAATTTATAAAGCAAAAGATCGTTATATCACTGCTGGTGCTGTTTCTGATGCTGAATGGCGAGGAATGTGCAGAGCTCTGAACAGAGAAGATTTGATAGATGATAAAAGATTCTCAGATTCTTCTTCTCGCATGGTAAATGCACAAGAGAGAAAAGAGCTGACTGGAGAAGAAATTTCTAAGTGGGATAGTGATGAGTTACTTGAAAGATTTCAAAAAGAAGGAGTTCCTTGCGCTCCATTGCTTGATAGAATGGAATTAATGGATCATGAACAAATAACTGCAAATGAAACAATTTGGTATGATAACTTTGAAGGGTTTGGCCAAATAAGACAGGCACGCCCGGCTGCGCGATTTAGTGAAACAGAAAGTGAAATTGTAAGACCAGCGCCAAAATTAGGTGAACATGGCTTGGAGATACTTTCGGATCTTGGTTATGAAAAGTCACTCCAGCAAAGATTAATAGATGAAGGTAAATTAGTAGTTAAAAATGATTAAGAAATCTATTTCAAAAGACTTTGTCCTAAACTAGAGAAAAAACAATAAAAAAAGAAAAAGGTATTATCAATATCCACGAAATTATTGGGTATATTAATTTCTTTGTATCGATATCTTTCAAATTCTTAAATGCTATTTGTGTTCCAACTGAAAATAACCCAATAAGAAGTATAACTTGACTAACATTCCGGATAATTTCTTTTTCTATAAGTGTATTAAAATAAGATCCTGAAATAATTGCTAAAATAAAAAAAACAACAAACATCGGGAATGGAAAATGTTTTTTATCACTCTTCTCAGTTATGCTTATTAATATAATTAATGGTATTATCCATAAAGTTCGCCCTAGTTTTAATGTTGACGCAGTCTCCAGAGACTCATACCCGTAACTCATTGATGCACCTATGACCGCGCTAGTATCATGAATTACAGTCGCGGCCCATGCTCCAAATTGACTTTGAGATAAATTTAATAATTCTCCTATAAATGGAAAAAGAAGTATTCCTAAGGCATTTAGAATGAATATTATTGATAAAGCTGCAGCTAAATCTTCATTTTTTGATTTAATAATTGGCGCAATAGATATCATTGCCGTTCCACCACAAATTGATGATCCAGAAGCAACTAAAAGTGAATAATTTTTATCAATTTTAAGTGAGAGACCCAATAAAAGAACAAATGTAAAAGTTAATACAACAAATATTGATATTGCAGGCATGTATTGCAAGCTTGAATTAATTGCTGATTGATAATTAATTGAAAAGCCAAGAAGAACTATTCCAGTCTGTAAAATAATTGTAGAATATTTTTTGGTAACAAACTCGTTTTTAGTTTTAATAATCAAACTAAAAATTATCCCACCAAATATAGCTAAAACAGGTATTTTTAAGAAAATACTTACAAACAAAAAAATGATTAAATAGAAATAGATCATAGTTAAATAATATCATTATAAATCAAATTATCTCTTAATTATTTCTTTCTAAACTATTTAAAATATATAATATTAATAATTAAGTAATATTGGAGAAGATAATGACCAAAGAAGTAGATTTTTATTTTGATTTTGCTAGTCCAAATGCATATTTAAGTCATAAAGTACTTAAATCAATTTCTGAAAAAACGGGGGCTAGAGTTAATTATATTCCTGTTCTCTTGGGAGGTATATTTAAGGCTACTAATAACAACCCGCCAATGGTTCAATTTGCTGAGGTAAAGGGTAAATTAGAATACCAATCACTTGAAATAACGAGATTTATTGAAAGACATGGTTTGCAATCTTTTCAAATGAATCCGCACTTTCCGGTAATAAGTTTACAAATTATAAGAGGTGCAATTGCTGCTGAAATGGATGGTTATCTTGAAGATTATATAGATAAAGTATTGGTTCATATGTGGGAGCAACCAAAGAAAATGGATGATCCAGAAGTCATCAAAGAAGCATTTGTTGAGTCAGGATTGGATGCGGATAAATTAATGAGTCAAATGCAGGATCCAGATGTTAAAGCAAAACTAATTTCTAATACTGAAGCAGCCGTTGAAAGAGGCGTTTTTGGTATACCAACTTTTTTTGTTGGCGATCAAATATTTTTTGGAAAAGACACATTATGGCAAATTGAAGAACTACTAATATAATTTGACTTTATCTGATAATTTTAATACTTACTCGCTATGCAGAATTTGCCTAATAAAACATTAGTTTTCTTTATAGCTATGTTATTTTTTAGTTCGGTTTCAGCCGAAGAACTTCTGCATGACCATCACGAACATCATGATCCTATATCTGTTGAAATAGATTGTGATTTTTGTATTAATGCAGCTCCTGAGTTCGATAATGAAGTTTTGAATTTTGGAGACCAATTCCTTAATATTTATGAGTTTGTTCAAACTCTTGATAATCAATTTTTAGATAACAATACTTCTGAATTTTATTCCAGAGGACCTCCTCAAATTTAAATTTCATTTCATTTGTAAATTTAAAAAAGGAGATAAAATTGAAAAATTTACTTTTAGCACTTTTGTTTGTGGGTGCTTTAACAATACACAGCAACAAATTATATTCTAACGAATCTGAAGAAAAAGTAATTGAGCCAGATGAGATTATAGTCACATCATCATTTATTGAACAAAACTTATCTGATCTTGATGATCCAATTCATGTTATAGATGGAGAAGATACTATCTTTGATACAACTGTTAGTTTAGGTGAGTCATTAGATAACCTTCTTGGTGTTCAGTCTTCAGATTTTGGTTCAGCTGTCGGTCATCCTATCATTCGTGGTTTATCAGGTAATAGAGTTAGAATTATGAATAATGGTAAAACTCTCAGAGATGTTTCTACTATTGGTGATGATCATATGAATGAGGTTGATTTAAATGATATCCAACAAATAGAAATAGTTAGAGGGCCATCATCGCTACTATATTCTAGTGGGACTGTTGGAGGTATTGTTAATATTATCGATAATACAATTGCTAGAGAAGATTTTAAAGAACCCAAATTAAATATTGGTTTAGAAAGCCAATCTGTTAACGACGGAGAAGCTGGAAGTTTTTCTTATCAAAACAACCTAGGTGGTTTTAATATAAGCTTGGCTTATAAAGATTCTCAGTTTGATAATTATGATATTCCAAATGGTGCAATAATTCATACCGAGGATGAACATCACGATGAAGATGAACATCACGATGAAGATGAACATCATGATGAAGATGAACATCACGATGAAGATGAACATCACGAAGAAGAAAACCTTGGATACTTAGAAAATTCTGATTTTGAGTCAACCACGCAGAGGTTTGGCATATCAAAGACTGGTGAATGGGGGTATTTCGGTATTTCTTATAAGAATTCTGAAAGTCTTTTTGGTGTTCCATTCCACGGAGATGGTCATGAAGATCATGGAATGCATGGTAAAGAAGAGCATCACGATGAAGAAGAGCATCACGATGAAGATGAACATCACGATGAAGATGAACATGAAGGTCATGATGAACATGAAGGTGAAAGAATCTTTTCCAATACAGAGTCTGATATTTTTGATGTTGAAGGTTCTTATGTCGTTAATAGTTCTTGGTTGAAAAAGATTAATTATTTCTTTAGATCTTCAGATTATCTTCATACTGAGCAACATGCTGAAGAAGAGCATCATGATGAAGAAGAGCATCACGATGAAGATGAGCATCATGACGAAGATGAACATGATGAACATGGTCATTCTGAGGGCCCTACAAATTTTGAAAATAAATCTAAAGAACTTGGTTTCATTTTTGATTTAACAAATGATGTCGTTGAGCAAAAAATATCTATCAATTATGTTGAGGAAGAAATTTCCATAGTCGGTGCTGAGGCATTTATGAGACCAACAGATAATGAAGAATTATCTATAGGTTATTATTTATGTAAGGAATTCGGTCTATTTGATCTTGATCTAGGTATTAGATACGATGATATCTCTCGTAAAGGTTCATTAGCTCATCATGAAGAAGAGCATCATGACGAAGATGAACATCACGATGAAGAAGAGCATCACGATGAAGATGAACATCATGACGAAGATGAGCATGAAATGGAAATTGATTACTTTAATAAAGATTACAGTGAAACAAGTTTTGCTGTTAATTTTTCAAGAGATGTTAATGATAATTTCACAGTTAGTCTGGGTCTTGCAAGAGTAGAAAGAGCACCATCAGCAGTAGAATTGTTTATGAATGGAGCTCACCTAGTTACTGGCCGATTTGAAGTTGGTAACACAGATCTTGAATCTGAGACAGCTAACAATGTTGATTTGAATATATTTTATCAGAACAACAATTTCTCTCTTCGAGGTAACATTTTTAAAAATGACATAGATAATTATATTTATCTTCAAGATGAGACTGAAGAAGAACATGAAGAGCATGAGGAACATGATGATCATGGTGGTCTTATTCTAGCTAACTTCCTACAAAAAGATGCTGAACTTGAAGGTTATGAGTTTGAAATAAGTCAAATTTTTACTTTTGATAGAGGCAACCTTTCTTTATCTCTTGGTAGAGACTCAGTTACAGGTGAGTTTAAGAATGGAATGAATATTCCAAGAATTGTGCCTGCAAGAAATATTATAACTGTTTCTTACTCAGAAGATAATCTTGTAGCAAGATTGACTTATAAAGATGTTGAAGAACAAAATGATATTGGCGAAGGTGAAACAGCAACCGAAGCTTATGAGATGCTTGATTTCTCACTCAGAAAGACTTTTGTTCTTAATAATCAAAATAAGATAAGTTTATCGTTTTTTGGTAAGAATCTTCTTGATGAAGTGGCCAGAAATCACGCTTCATTTGTCAAAAATGAAGTTCCTTTACCAGGAAGAAATTATGGCCTTAAATTAAATTATAAATTTTAACTAATATTTAAATTTTTTTTTAGATAATGCTCAGAGCTATTAAACTCTGGGCATTATTTTTTTGTGAACTATATCCTCTTGTTGAATTAATCAATATTCTATCTTAAATTAAGTTCATTCGAGGAGGGGTTCTATGAAAGTACTAATGACGGGCTGCACTGGTCATGCAGGTGCCCATGCACTAAATCATTTTGTCAATAACGGTCATAAGGTCAATGCACTCGTTAGACCTCACCATATTCCTAATCTTGAAGAGAGAGAAAATGTTAAATGGGTTGCCGGTGGTTTTGCTGATACAGAAATTATTAGTGAAACAGCAGATGAATGTGACGCGGTTGTACATATTGGAGCTTCTCATGATGAGGAAATGGAAAAACTAGATACGAATTTCATTTTGGCAGTTGAGGAGGCATTTAAAGATACTGGTAAGGTATTTGTAACAACTAGCGCAAGTGTTGTTTACAATGATACTAAAGGTGTTCCTCGTGATGAGAGCGAACCAATTGAAAATCCACATCCTCTTCGAGCATGGCGCGCACGTCATGATTTGCAAGTTGTAGCTATGTCAGAGAGTGGCATTAGAGGGGCTAGCGTAAGACCAGGTTTAATTTATGGTCATGCGGGGGGTTGGCTTACAGGATTAATTTTTAGAGCTCGAGAATCAGGAAAATCGCTTCATATTGGTGAAGGTACTAATTTAGTCAGTACAATACATGTAGATCCACTTTCAGATCTATATCTTAAAATAGTTACAAATGAGTCTGCTCAAGGCATCTATAATGCAGCTTCTGATGAAGTTACATGCAGTAAGGACTATGCAACTTTAATTGCAGATTATTTCGGTCCTGGTATTGAGGTAGTTCATTGGCCTCTTGAGGAAGCTAGGGAAGCTCTTGGTGAACTCGCAGATCTATCTTGTATTGAGTGCATTATTACATCTGATCGTGCACGTAGTGAATTAGGTTGGTTACCAATAGCTCCAAGTGTAGCTACTGAATTATCGAGAGGTACTTATAGAACTGGTCCATTAGTTCCTTATTCCCACTAAGGTTTTTATGATTAAAAAATTACAATTATTATTAAGTGCATCAGATATTAATAATAGAGATAAAATAGATGATATTCTTAGTAAAGAGTGCAAGTCTATAAATAATAACTTACCTAACTTACAGTTTAGAAGGGGAATAAGGGTTCCAGACGATCCAACTGCAAGTGTCCCTCAAGATGGTCAACCAGATGATTTACCTGAGCAACCACCTTTTGATAATATAATAGAGCTCAGGTCTGAAGACGCATCATATGAGTCACTTATTGAGGCAATACATGGTATAGGAAAAAAATTAGGATCTTTAATTGATGCTTCTAAAAGCGCTGCTCTTGTAGGTGATGAGCATATAATTGTTCCAGGAAGCGAACCTTTATTTCTTAATATGGTTTTAAGACGCCCTTTACAATGGTCTAGAGAAGACTGGCATGAGCACTGGTTAGATCATCATGCAGCCGATGTAAGAGAAAATGTTTCAGGTTTACAAGGTTATAGGCAATTTCATGCTGATGAAGAATTTTCTGAGAAAGCCGCTAATTCAGCAGGAGTAGATATTTTTGATTTTGAAGGTACTGCAGAAGGTTATTATTCTGACATAGAAAAGTTCCTTGAAACCCTTTCAGATCCCGAGGTGGCTAAAGATACAGGTTTTATAGATCATAGTAGATCAGTTATGTGGTTATATAATCTTTATGAATAGTCAATGGATAAGAATTTTTAGTATTTCTGGCGCATATATAGCGTTATTGATTGGCGGTGCCTTTTCAACTGGGCAAGAGGCAATGCAATTCTTTGTTGGTTTTGGTGCTAAAGGATTAGTTGGTCTAATAATTTGTGGTTTACTGATGATTTATACCTGTTTTTCATTACTTAAGGCTGGAAAACAAAATGATCTTCGTACCAATGAGGATGCTTTTAGGTATTTTTGTGGTTCTTATCTAGGCGTTTTTATGACCTGGTACACTATGGTCATGATTGTTGCTGTCTATGGAGTAATGTTAGGCGGTGTAGGGGCAACGTTAGAACAAGCCTATGGATTGCCCGTATCTGTTGGATCTGGGTTAATGGCATTTTGCGCAACTATCACATTACTTCTTGGTTTAAATAAAATTATTGAAATCTTAGGTGTTGTGGGTCCAATAATAGTAATTCTTACTTTAACTACAGCGCTCACGACATTATTTGATGACTCACTATCATTAAACGATGGTATGATTTTATCTGAAGGCTTAGAGATTTTAAGAGCTTCTGAAAATTGGTTTTTTTCAGCAATCTTGTATGCTGTTTTTTCTCTGCCAGGCTTATATGGTTTTTTACCTCTGGTAGGAGCTACAATCAAAAGTAATTTTGAGGTTAAAGGAGTAGCATTAATTGGTCCGTTTCTCTTTATAAGTTCTATGACCATTATTGTTCTAGCACTTTTAGGAAATATTCAATCTGTCTACAATGCTGAAGTCCCAATACTTATATTGGCGACAAAAGTCTTTCCAGTATATGGATCAATATTTGCTGCTGTAATTTTCCTTGGTATTTATACGACGGTTACCCCGTTAATGTGGACAATTTGTAGGCGTTTTGCCAATGAACATACTCTACGCTTTAGGCTATTAGCTATATCTCTTACTTTAGTTTGTTGGTTTGGAGGTAATCTTCTTCCTTTTGGTGAACTCATTAACCTAATTTATCCATCAATAGGTTATGTTGGTTTAATACTTATGTTTTGCCTAATATATAGGGATGTAAGTGAAATATTAAATAAGTCTAATTGATTTCACTTTATATTAATTTTCCTCAGGATTTAGCCTGGTTAAATAGTTGCTAACTTGCACTGCATCTTCAAAATTAAGAGGAGTTGAGATCATTTTTGTTCCCGGAAAAATAGCTTGTGGGTTAGTAATGTAAGCAGCAATAGTTCTAGAGTCCCAAATTACACTTGTTTGGTTATTAGTCTTCATTGCTGCAGAATAATTATAATTTGGAAGTGAGCCTGATCTACGACCTGCAATTGATTCAAGATGAGGTCCTATATTACTCTCGCTATCAGCTGTTAAACTATGACAACTCACACAATTTTGATTATAAATAAATTTAGCCCTTTCTGAATCATAAGTAGCTTGGATAGCTAGCATTGTCTCTTCATTCTGCATTACACCATGATGCCTTAATCTTTCACCAATATCGCTATTTTTTGGCATTGGGAATGGTTTTGATACATTAGTTAACTCTTTTTCGGAGGGTGTACCTGGTCTTAAACGTATTATTTTACCGTTAGAAGAATCCGTAACAGCATATATAAATCCATCTGGCCCTGTCTCTACTGAACGAATTCTTTCATTAAGGTGGTATAATAAATCTTGTTGTTCAATTAGTTTTCCATCACGGATTCGCATTCTCAAAATAGTCTGATCACCTAGTACACCTATAAAAAAATCACCATTCCACTTTGGAAAGACCTCTCCTTGATAAAAAGTGATACCATAAGGAGAAATTGATGGACTCCAAGTTACTACCGGATCAACAAATCCTGCTGCAGTCTGTTTTTCTGATAAAGCTCGACCAGAATAATCAAAGCCCCAGCTAACTAGAGGAAAGCCATAATTTCCTCCACCCTCAATAAGGTTTAACTCGTCACCACCTTGAGGTCCCATTTCAATACCCCATAATTGATCATTATCATCTAGTGTTAAACCTCCTATTGAACGTAGACCAGTAGCCCATAATTCAGCTTTAGCATTTTGATTTTTAGCGGCAAAAGCATTATCCATTGGTATAGATCCATCTCTATTGATTCTTATTATTTTGCCAATATCTCCATCTAATCTTTGTACCATGCCATAGGCATGTTGACCGCTTGATCCAACAGCTGCGACTATAGATTTGTCAGAAAGAAAGTTAATTCTTGTAATGTTAGGACCCCCTGTTGGAGCAGGTGGAGATGTGTTAAATATCTCTTCTCCCTCAACTAATTTGTTTCCCTCAATTTTTGCCCTATATACAACTCCAACTCTCTCAGTTGTATTACCTTTGGTGAAAGACAGATAAATATAAGGACTATTTTTAAAATCAGGGTCAATTTTTATATCAAGTAGTCCATCAAACGGGCTAGAGACCATTACTTCCGGAACACCTTGTAATTCGCTAATAATATTGCCTTTTCGTATTAATTTAATTTTACCCAATCTTTCAGTGACTAGAAGATCTCCATTTGGAAGCCAGGTAATTGCCCAAGGAAAATTTAAATCTTTTGTATAATCCTCAACCCAATAGGTTTGCTCAAAGCTATCGATAGAATTTTTTTCGCTTACCTCTTCAACACAACCAGCAATAAATAGAGATATGGACAAAAAAATCACTTGAAACTTACTCATAGGTATCAGTCTCCAAAAGCTACACAAAGATAAATTAAATGATTACCTTTGTCTCTAATTTATCTTAAACCGATTTAAGTTATCAATCTTTATTTATTTCTAGAGATTTAAGCGCATCTTCATGTGAGGATTTTGAAATATTATAAAAAAACATGCATGAGATTGATGCTAAAGTTAAAATTGGACCTAAAATAGCTTGGAAATATGCTAATCGATAAATTGGTTCCTGCATTTCAATAACAGTTGGATTTTTTACATCAAATCCAACAAATTCAAGAAGAAAACCAACAAAAACAACACCTAAACCACTAATTATTTTTTGAATAAAACCATTTGCCGATAAATAAAGACCTTCATCTCGTCTGCCTGTTGCTAATTGCCCATCTTCTACAACATCATAAACCATTGATATAACTAAAATCCAACCAGCTGTTCTTAAAAAATATCCAATACATAAAAATGTAATAATAGTCCACCAAAGGGCATCTGTTCCATTTTCAGGAAATATTTGTATAGGAACATATGGGTCTAATAACCTTAGCCAAATAGGCATTGGCTCTACAATTAGGTTTATTAGAAACAGTCCAATTGCAAAGTTCTTTTTGCTTTTCCCTTTAGCAAGAGGCGCCGCAAAGAAACCAGCTAAAACAACTGGAAGAGCTATGATGATAGGAAACAGACTTATTTCCTCAGGCGTCCACTGCCAAAAGTAAATATTAAAATAGTTGTCTAAGCTTGAAAAGATTCCAATGTTAAGAGCTAGAATAGTTCCGGCTGTAAAAAGAACTAACCAGTTTCTATTAGATAGAGATTCAAGTATTTCTCTCCAAAACTCTGAAAATTTAAATTGTTTAGGTTCTGGCTCAACCATATTAGGTATATATTTATGAGTAGATAAAGATGAAATAAAACCAAAGATTATTATTAAAATACAAGCCAAAAGGCCAAATTTCGGATAGGCATCAGGGTTTAAAAAAGCACGTGAACCTGAAAATGTCTCAGTTTCAACTAGAAAAAAAGCTAACATTGCGTAGCTCATAATTCCTAAACCCATATTTCCATACAAAACCCCATAACCACTTAAGGTGTTGCGTCTTTCATAATCAGTAATTAGTTCCGGGCCAATAGCTGCTCTTGGTGTTTCATAAAAAGTAAAAAGTGTTCGTAAAAGAATTGATGCAATTAATAATTTTATAAAAAGTGCAGTTTGTGATGTATCCGTAGGTATTGAGTAAAGATAATAAGCGCTTAATCCGAAAGGTATTATTGCTATATATACGAATGGATGTCTTCTTCCCCATTTTGATTTAAAACGATCTGACCATGCGCCAACCAAGGGATCTGAAATTGCATCAAAAACGAGAGCAATAGCAAGAGCATATGATGCCAATAGAGGTTCAAGGCCTAAAATCTGATTGAAATAAACCAAAAGCCATGAACCAAATAATAAATTTTTAACTCCAACAGCACCTGAACCTAATGTGTATAAGTGTAAGGTATTGTTTGAAATATTCTTGCTCATAAATTTTATCCAACAAATTAATTATATTTATTTAGAATGATTAAATATTTCTTAAGCTTCAAGAAGTTTTTCTTTTTTTGACTTATTTAGTTTATTTCGAATTTTTGAATGCATTTCTTCAGTAATAGGATACTTCCATATAATAATTATAGCAGTTACAAAAAAGAAAGAGGGAAGAGTAGAGAATAAAAGCTTAAGCCCTAACAATTGAGTTGGGCTATTATTAACATCTGTTCCCGTATTAAAACTAATCCAAGATAATGCTGTTAATGCCAACCATGTTCCCACAGATCCAGCTAATTTTGAAGTTAACGACCATGATGAGAAAAATAAACCAGATCTATTTTCTCCGCTTTTTACTGTATCTAGATCAATAACATCTGCCTTCATTGAGTTTGGTAATGCCGCAAAACCCCCAGCAGCAAAACCCGTAGTAATAGTAATAGGTAACATCCACCAAAAATCTCCCTCACCCAAAAGAAGATAAAAAGGATGCGCAAACGCAATCATTGCAAAACTACACATATATGCCTTATGCTTTCCGATTTGCTTTGACAGCCAAACCCAAAATGGAACGGCAACAATATTTGTAAGATAAAAAAATGTAAGCATAAATATAGCCATTTCTTCAGCCATAAGAACATAAGCTATAAAGAATAAATATAGTGGAATTGTTATGGAAAAAGCTATTCCTCCAAACATAAAAGCCATTATTAGTCTCTTAAATGGGGAGTTTTCTAACATAATTTTGAAGCCCTTAATCGGAGAGATGTTTGATTTAACATAATCTTTAGACTCAGGAACTTTTAATACAGTTAAAAATACACATATTGGCATAATAATTACACTAGCAATCCCAACGATATACAAAACATTTGTGCTGCCACCAAGACCAAAAAAAACGAGAGCAATTGTTGGAATTAGTTGAGCGCTTAGACTTCCAACTACTCCAGAAATAGATCTCCATCCAGTAATTCTTGATCTCTCATTATAGTCCGGCGATAATTCTGCACCCCAAGCATAGTAAGGTATAATTAGCATTGTTGTTGCTATTGAAAGAAGAAACATCCATAAAAAAAGATGAAGAGCTCCAGCTCCTTCAGGAGGAATAAATAACATATAAATGCTTACCATTAGTAAAGGAGTAGCCACTGCTATCCATGGTCTTCTTCTACCCCATTTAGTATTAGTTCGGTCGTTTATATAACCAACTACTGGGTCAGTAAAAACATCAAAAATACGGACCGCTAAAATTATATTTGCTGCTAAGGCTAAAGGCACACCCATTTCGCCAGTGTAAAATTTAGGAATAAAAACAAGGATAGGAAAAAGAGCAATATTTATAGGCATCTCTGCCAAGCTGTAATAAAACAAAGTTGATTTTTTTAATTTCAATTTTCCCTCAAGGTCATGAGCAAAACTATATTTAATCTTTATCGAGCATAGTGTCGTGATTCCACCAAGCCAAATCAGAAAATGCCCTAATATCTATTTCATGTGTCCATGTTGATCTATGTTGTTGAGCTAAATGATAATATGTATCTGCAATTTTTTCAGGAAGAATTAATCCATCATGTTCCATACCTTTAGTTTCACGCATTTTTTGGTACAGCTCAGGCCCAAGTAACTTACCTAATGTATCTGGAGCGTCTACAGCACCGTCAATTACCACGTGAGCTACATGGATACCTTGCGATGAAAATTCTGCATTTAGAGATTGGCAAAGCATTCTTCTTGCTCCCATTGCGGCAGCATGTGAATGTTGAGTTTTATTACCTCTCATTGCTGCAGTAGCCGAAGTTACGATTATATTTCCCTTTTTTCTCTCAACCATTAAAGGGCATAAAACTTTAGCAATTCTAAATAGGCCAAAGCTTGCCATTCTCCAACCTAACTCAAATTCTTTATGTGTTGTTTGATGAAGAAGCTTCATTCCTGTTTGAGCGCCTAAGTTGTATATTAATACTTCAATTGGTCCTATATCTTTTTCAATAGTTACAATTAAGTCTTCTAAAACATTATCCTCTGTTGCATTCAAAAGACAACCTGATGCGTCTCCACCTTCTTTTTTAATTTTATTAATTAGGTTATCTAATCCATCTTTATCACTTCTTCTGCAAAGATAAGAATGATATCCCTCTCTAGCAAACTTTGCAGCAACTGTTCCACCTATACCTGCTCCTGCTCCCAAAACTAAACAAACTGGTTTCATAATTTCTCCATAATTCCTAACATTATATTAATTTATATTATTAATTAGTTATTAAATCTTCTTTTTTATTACTAAAAAAACGATAAAGAATAATCAAACCAATATTAAATAATGCATGAAAAGCAAGTACTTGAGCAGCTAATAGCTCAATTGATATAATACCAGTATAAATTATAGATAGAACTAATACAGACCTGATACTTTCGTATGTGATAGTGTTAATTTTGTTTGATAAAGCTAAAGAAATTATCATAGATGATACAAATAGAAAGATTCCAAAGAGAGTGGTTTCGATATAATTTTGGCTTTTCAAAGTAAAGAAAACTATAAGTGTCATAAATGGAATAAAAATTAATTGTGTCCAAACAAACTTCATAAGATTAGGTGAGATATCAGGGTTATATTTATCTTTTTGATCATATTGCTCGTAAGGAAATTCTATTTCCACATCTTTTGGGCGCCAAGTTGTCCTTGAAAACCAAACTTTTATTTTATCTTTCCATTTTTTCGTACGATAAGAGTCTTTTGCCATATTGGTAAATACTTCAATATTTGCCCATAAAGGATTCCAGCTTCTTAGAGCTTTTACTGTTCCATAGACGGGTTTTAAGTCATCTCTCTCTTCACAATATGTTCCAAAAAATCTATCCCATAAAATAAAGACACCACCATAATTTTTATCAACATATTCCGGATTTTTGGCGTGGTGTATTCTGTGATTACTTGGGGTAATGAAATATCTTTCATACCATCCTAATTTTCCAATATGTTCTGTATGAACCCAAAATTGATAAATTAAATTTAGACCACCTACAGCAACAAATACTGGCGAAGGTATCCCAACAAGAAGAATTGGTAGAAAAAAAACCCATTTCCATAAAAAACCTGAGCTCGTTTGTCTTAAAGCTGTTGAGAGATTGAACTCTTCTCCATGATGATGCACAACATGAGTTGCCCAGAGAAATTTATATTCGTGATGAAATCTATGCATCCAATAGTATAAAAAATCATATAAAACGAATGCA
>CACLQD010000019.1 GCA_902609025.1 uncultured PS1 clade bacterium | reverse complement strand
ATAGACACAAAAGATTATGAGTTATTTAGATCAATTTTTTTAGATGATGTAGAGGTCACAGTTATTTATGACCCTAATTGGAGAGGTGGAGAAGAAGTAAAATTTAATGGAAAAGAGAGTTGGGTTAAGTATGTTAAAGAAAGTATAAGTCAATATAGAGCTACCCAACATTTGCTTGGTAACCCAATGATTAGCTTTGATGGTGAAATAGCTATTGTAAGAACCGATCTTCAGGCATCACATTATTATATTAAAGACCCAGAAGCTAAGACTACCTTATGGGGTTTTTATGAAACACATATGGTAAAAAATGAAAATTGGAAAATAATTAAACACACTTTAACAAGTATAGGTTCAGAATAAACTTATATGTCTAAAAAGGACAATAAGAAAAAACGACCAATTAGACAAAAACAAGGGACTTATGAAAGAGTTGTAGAAAATAAAAAAAAATATAATCGAAAAAAAAATAAAGTTAATTTATAAATTCTATTTTTAATGGGAGCTAAAATGAATCTATTTAATATGGCTAAAGATCTTAAGGGTATGGAAAAAATGATGAAACCGGCACTTGAAAAATTTATGAAAGAATCTGGTTTCGTAAAAAAAGAAGAATTAATAAAATTAGAAAACAGAATAAAAGAATTAGAAGATAGAATTAATAAAATTTAATCATATTTTTTTTAGTATGCCACTAAAAGAAGCTATTATTCCCTCATTATTAAAAATTGTTCCTTTTAAGAACAATAATGATTTTGTTGCTTTTGTGATTTCACCACTAGAGAATATAATTTCTTTTTTATATGACGCCATTAGAAATTCAGTTGAACAACTAATAGTTACATAATTACTTTTTGAAGTGTATTTATGTCCAATTATAAATAAAGCATAATCTGCAAAACTCATTATCATCCCTCCATGTAACGAATTAATTGAATTTGTATGATGATCTTTAAAGTCAAAAGCGGCTATAGGTTTATCATCTTCAATCTTAAAATAGAAAGGACCTACGAAATTTTCATAAGGCTCTTCAACATGCCATGTTTGAAAATCTTTTAAATCTTTTGATTTATTCATTTTGTTACCTATAAGTAAATTTACATATAATCATTTTTTATTTATCATAAGATTAAATATATGGAGAAAAATGAAATTATGACAGATGAAAATCAACTATCTTCAGAAGAAATTAAAAAACTAAGAGATCTTATTGATACAGAAGAAATTAAAAAACTAAGGCTTAAATATTCATATCATATGGATGCCAGAGAGCTAGATGATCTGATGGATGTTTTTGCAGATGGTGCTGTATGTGGTTATGGACCATATGGTGATTGGGAGGGAAAAGAAACTATATACAACAACTATAAGGAGACGTTTAAAGATACACTTAATACACCCTTTGTGAGTATGCATGTAAACACAAATCATTTAGTTGAAATCACCGGTCCCGATACGGCAAAAGGTAGAGTATACCTTTTAGATGTTATAACCAAAAATATGGATGGATCAGATATCGAAGAGGGCAAGAGTAATTTTTTATGGTTTGCTTTATATGATGAGAAATATGTCAAAATTGATGGTGAATGGAAGGTTAAAAGAATGGATTTACATTTTTTCTGGCCCGAAAGACACATTGCCGAAGACTTTTCAACTAAGTTTGTGCTCTAAAAAGATGAGTAAAATATTTAACAAAATAATATTCTTATTTTTAATCATTCTTTTATTTC
This sequence comes from uncultured PS1 clade bacterium, assembly GCA_902609025.1. GTDB lineage: Bacteria > Pseudomonadota > Alphaproteobacteria > MED-G09 > MED-G09 > AG-430-B22. Next base: position 13,391 of record CACLQD010000019.1, on the reverse strand, counting down.
AACCAAATTCCTTCGCTTTTATAACAGTGTTAGGAAAAGGTGATGCTTCATTGTGTTATCAATCAGCTAAAACAGGTACGGGCGGTATAACTGCTGCTAACACATGTCTTTCAGCTATTAACGATATTGCTCTAACTCAGAAAGATTTATACGCCACATACGTTAATTTAGGAATAATTTACAATAACTCTAAAAAACCTGATAATGCGATTGAGTTCTTAAACAAAGGCCTTGAATTTGATGGAACATTGCCAGAGTCACTTTTAAGTCTTGGTAATAGCTTTTATTTGAAAAAAAATTATGAAAAAGCCATTGAGCTATATGATCAATCATTAGACAAAGGTTTAAATGATATATCAGCAGTGTATTTCAACAAAGGTCTAGTGTATGAGATAATGAGTAATGTTGATTTAGCAGTAAAGTTCTATAAGAAAGCTGTTGAGCTAAAGCCTCAATATTATGATTATTTTCAAAAAAGAGCACGACTTCAAAGATCTGGCGAGTGGACAAACTAAATAAATGATAAAGTTTTTATCAGGGGTTTTGATCGGAATAATTATTTCTATTTATTTTCAAGAAGACCTTACGAATCTAATAAATAATTTAGATAAAATCCTTAATTATCTTATCAGTTGATGAACTAAAATTCATATCCAATTTTAAATCCATATTTTGAATTTTTTTTATCTGTTCCAATTGGAGGGGATGAGTCATGAACATATTCATAGTTAATATTAATAAAGAAATTATCTGTAGCTTTTACTCTTAGACCTAATCTTAGTAGTGATCTTATTTCAGAGAAATCTTCTATATCTGGTTGAAAATAGATTAAGGTATTAAATGTTGTATTATCTGAAATATTAAATAAATAATTTAAGTATGTATTTATTCTTACTGTATCTCTTTCATTAAGATTAATCCTTTTTTCATTTTCATCAAATACACCAACTCCTAGTCTTAAATTTTTTAATGGACTAAATCTTAATCCAATTCCAATAAGATTTCTTTCTTCAATTTTTTCTAAAGGTTTTTCATTTATTTGAATAAAAAATTCTGATGCTATAAGTGATGATAATTTTCTAGCAAATCTAAGATGTAAAAAAGTGTTATCTTCATTTATTCTGTCATCTTTTTCTCTTCTAGAATAATTAAATATTAAAAATCTATTCCAAACCTCATTATTAAAATCAAACCTTGTTCCTATTGAATAATTAGTTCTATCAACTGTTCCACTTGAGCCGTCAAAACCAAGATTAAGTGATATTTTAGTTCCAACTAAATCTTCTTTACGAGAAGTTTCTATATCAACAATTTGACTCACTAGGGAGGTGTTAAAAATAATAAAAGAGATAAAAGTTAAAATTTTTGTATTATAAAAAATCATTTTACATTTTCTTTGATATGAATATCTCTTTGAGGAAATGGAATTTCAATATTATTTTCTTTAAATTTATTCCATATATCAAACATCACCTCACTTTGCGGTCCAAATCTTCCTTCATCAACATCACCAATCCAAAAATGAAGTAAAAAATTTACAGAGCTATCAGCAAATTCTCTCAAAAAACAATTTGGCTGTGGATTCTTGAGTGTTCTTGGATGCTCTAAAGCAGCTTCTAATATTAGTTTTTTTACTAAATCGAGATCAGAAGAGTACGCAACACCAATAGTTATCTCTATTCTTGAGTCAGTATCTGAATGCGTATAGTTTATAACTTTACTTGTAATAAGATCTTCATTTGGGACCATCACTTCTTTACCATCAAAAGTTCGTATTCTTGAATTTCTTTGTCCAGTATTTTTAAGAGTACCTAAAGTCCCGTCATTTAATTGAATGATATCTTCATTTTCTATTGTGCTATCGAAAAGAAGAATAATACCGCTTACATAATTAGATATAATTTTTTGTAATCCAAATCCAATACCTACTACTAAAGCAGAAGTTAGAAATGCCAAACTTGATAAATCTACACCAAGTATATTTAATCCAATTATAATAAATAAAATAAATAAAACTATTTTAGATATTAGAGATATCCTGTTTATTGTATTTGAATTGAATATTGAAGAATTTAATTTTGATAATTTGTTTATTCCCTTATCAGCCAAATCAATAACAAAACCAGTTATTGAAAAGAACGCAGTCGAGAGTAAAATAAATCTTATACCATCATAAACAGAATAATTATCTTCATTTATAGAAATTGATAATGTTTCAGAGTCTAGAATGTTTTTAACTGGCTGAAGAAATGAAAGATTATCTAATGAAAATAAAATTAATATTGAAAACACCAAAATAGATATAGCTAAAAATAATCTTGGTATAAAAATAGCTAGTGCTAATTTTTTAAAAAAAGTTTTCATTTAAATTTTATTATCAGATTCGCGGTATTTATTTATTATTATTATTGTATTAGTGTTAAATAATGATCTGCTATTATTGGTGAGATTGAGAGAATATTAACAACTGGAGTAATTATTATGGAAAATACTGATATTATCATTACAGCTACATTTGATGTTGACCCTAAGGAGCTAGATGATTTAATGGCAAAATGTAAACCACTTATAGATGGCGCTCTAGAAGAGGATGGCTGTCAAGATTATAGTTGGACTTTGGATCCATATGTACCTGGACGCATATGGGTAATGGAAAGATGGGAAAGTGAAGAATCATTAAAAAAGCACTTTGAGGATGAGTGGTACAAAAATATGGGTGCAACTTTAAATGAAGTAGGTCTTTTAAATGCTTTCTCAGCAAAATATAAAATAGTAAAACAGGAGCCTGTTTATGATGATTCAGGAACTCCAAGAGCTGATTTTTTTAGTGAATAATTAATATAATAAAAAATAAATTATAGGGAGTACGATATGAGTGACGAATATGCAATTAGACAATTAGTCGAAAAATACGCTGATGCAGTAAACAGAGTAGATAAAGAAGATTGGGCTTCTACTTGGTGTGAAGACTCTGAATGGGATTTAAGCAGTATGCCTGCTGTATCAGGGAAGGATGCAATTGTTGAACTGTGGGTTAATGCTATGGCGGGCTTTCCTTTTGTTGCTCAGTTAATTCAAAATGGGACAACTGAAATTAATGGTGATACAGCTACTGGCAGATGGTATATTGTTGAACATATACAAACTACAGAAAAAGACTCTGATGGTAATCCTGTAGGTTTTTTTAATATTGGCGTTTATCAAGATAAATATATTAAAGAAAATGGTAAATGGCTTTTTCAATTAAGAAAATATGCTGTTCTTTATAATGACAATGGCTCAGGAAATATGACTGGGACTGCTAATCCTTATCCTGAGTTAATAAAATAATATTGTGGCTAAACTAGGTTTTACAGGTATTGGTGTTTCTAATTTAAAAAAGTCATCAGATTTTTACCAGAAGATTTTGGAGTTAGAAGAAAAAGGTACTTATAAAAATGTTGAAGTTGATCTTCAAGATGGTAGTAGATTTTGCATAGATGAAATTGTCCTAGGTGAGAGTGGTTCTGAAGAAAATCTTCTTATTTTAATGAATTGGCCTAATGAAGAAAGAATATATGATGGTTTTAATGTCAAAGTAGTCTTTGCTGTTGATGATGCTAATTTAACAATGGATCTAATTCGAAATAATGGCGGAATTATTGACCGTGAAGCTTTACCTCATTACACAATAGAAGGAGGTTTAGTGGGAATGGCTCGAGATTTTGATAATAATGTTATTGAGATTGTTCAATGGCCAAAAGAAAGCTAAAACTCAGGAAAATCCTTTCCAAAAGGAATATCAAAATTATCTAATAAAGGATTCAAATTATACGTTATGTTTCTAAGATAATTTGATAACTCATCATTTGTCATAGATTCATCTAAGGAATCAAATTTTATTGGATCACCAATTTTTAATGGAACTGATGAGTTTATTCGTCTTCTTACTTCGTGAAAGAGTAATGCAGATCTTAATGTTTGACTAATATGGCTTGCAACATGAAATAAACGACTATTTTGTCCATAAAAATATATTGGTAGAATAGTAGCTTTACTTCTTTTAATTAATCTAGCTGTAAAGTTTCTCCATTTTGGGTCATAGGCTTCTTTAGTAAATACAGTATTAGTCGTAGAAACAGTTCCGCCTGGAAAAATTACTACAGCACCACCATCATTAAGAAAGTTTCTCGCAGTTTTTCTTGTTTCTATATTTGTATTTAGTGCTTCTTTAGTTCCAGAAAAATCAATTGGCAAGAGATACCCCTTTGTTTCAGGTGCTCTTAATAATAAGGCATGAGTTAAAACCTTAAATTCTTTTCTTATTTTCTTAGATAACCAACAAATAACTAGGCCATCAAGTACACCAAAAGGGTGATTAGCTACAATAACTAAAGGACCATCTTTTGGTATTTTTGAAATTTTTTCTTCATTGTACTTCACATTTAATTCTAATATATCAATACATCCATCCCAGAAGTCTTCCCAATTTTCTGGTTGAGTTTGATAATTTTTGTAAAGGTTATACAGTCTGGGTTGACCAGAAAAAAATTCAATAGATCGTATGAAGGCTTTTCTTGGAAAAGAATCTTCTGGATTCGCATAACTAAAATATTTTGTGTCTAAATATTCCATTTATTAATCTTTTTCTTTTACTTTGCCAATAGTGGGCATATGCCTCAAATAATCTCTTTCACCAATCTTTATAAGAGTATATTTAGTATTTGAGGCTGGAGCAAATAGAGGTTTATTTCTTTTCTTTAATATTGGGGCAAGTATCATTCCAGCTATAAATCCTCCAATATGAGCAGAATAGGCCACACCTGATTGGCCTTGATCTATAACATTAATTAATTGAAGCCCCATCCAAATACCAAGAACAATAAAAGCTGGAACAGTAATTAGTCTAACAATAAAAACTATCCACATAAAAACCCAAATTTTAGCTCTTGGGTACATGATTAAATACGCTCCTAATACTCCTGCAATTGCTCCACTAGCACCAATCATAGGAACAGGACTATTTGGATCATAAAGAATTTGAGCAAAAACAGCTGCAAAACCACATAATAGGTAAAATATTATGAACCTAACTTTTCCAAAACTATCTTCAATATTATCTCCAAATATCCATAAATAGACCATGTTACCTATGAGGTGTGATAAATTACCATGTACAAACATTGAACTTATTATTGTAAACCATTGATTATTAATGTTATTTATTAATTTGACTGGTGTTATTCCGAATGATCTTACAAAATTATTAAAATCTATTTGATTCAGACCCATTTGATAGAAAAATATTAAAGAACATAGGGTTATTAGAAACCAGGATATATAAGGCCTCATTGATGTTGGGTTATCATCTCTGAATGGAAAAAAGAACATTTAATAAATACCTATCTACCCTTATTTTTAGTTACATAGAGATACAAGAGTTGATTTCAAATATATAACAAAATCAGTCATTTTATCCAATCATTAATAACTTTAACTATGACAAAAAAAATAACATCAATAGTTCTTGCTGCCGGAAAAGGTACAAGAATGAATTCAAGCTTACCTAAACCATTGCATTCTGTAGCAGGAAAGCCAATGCTGTCTCACATAATAGAAAACATAAATGCAGCTAGTATTAATGATATTATAGTTGTTATTAATAACGAAAGTGATGATTTAAAAAATTATCTTAATAAAAATCATCCTGATGTAAGAACTTCCGTTCAAGAAAATCAAAATGGAACTGGTGATGCAGTTAAATCTGTGTTCGATAATTATGATTTATCCGAAAGTGATGGGGTACTGGTTATTTTTGGTGATACCCCCTTATTGAGACTAGAAACAATTCAGAAACTATCAGAATCCTCTTTAGAAAGTGACTTAACTATTATGGCTTTTGAAGCTGATAACCCTAAAGGTTATGGAAGAGTCATCTTAAAGGACAACAAGCTTCATTCAATCGTTGAAGAAATTAACACCACTGAAAAAAATAAGAATATTAAGCTCTGTAATGGTGGGGTTATGGCCTTTAAAAATAATCATCTAGGAAAACTTTTGGGATTACTTAAAAACGATAATCCTAAAAAAGAATTTATTTTATCTGATATGGTTGAAGTTATTAATAATCAAGGCGGTACATCTGAATTTATACAATGTGAAGAACTTGAAATTTTTGGTATTGATACAAAAATTGGTTTAGCAAAAGCTGAAAAAGAATTTCAAAATAGATTAAGGATGAAATTTATGTCCGAAGGTGTGACTTTACTCGATCCTGAATCTGTTTTTTTTCAATCTGATACTGTTATTGAAAAAAATGTTGTAATTCAAAATAATGTTTTTTTTGGAAAAAATGTTCATTTAAAAAGTGGGGTTACCATAAGATCATTTTCATATGTGGAAGAGGCAATCATTCATGAAAATGCCACAATTGGACCATTTTCTCGTCTTAGAGGAAATGTAAGTATTGGTATGGATTGTAAAATAGGAAATTTCGTTGAAGTAAAAAACTCCACTTTAGATAAGGATGTTAAGGCTAGTCATCTCTCTTATCTGGGTGATAGCGAAATCGAAGAAAATTCTAATATTGGGGCAGGAACAATTACTTGTAATTATGATGGTGTAAATAAAAATAAAACTCATATTGGAAAAAATACTTTTATTGGATCAAACACATCGCTTGTTGCACCTGTTGATATTGGAGATAATGCTCATATTGGTGCAGGTTCAGTGATTACAAAAAATGTTGAAAAAGAAAGTTTAGTTTTAACAAGAGCACCTTTGAAGACTGTTTCAAATTGGGCAAAGAAATTTTTGGGTAATAACTAGGAGATTGTTATGTGTGGTATTTTTGGTGTTATAGCAAATAACGATAATGTAAAAGATCAAATTTTCGATGGACTGAGAAGGCTTGAATATAGAGGATATGACTCCTCAGGTATTGCAACAATTAACAATGACCAGATAAATTGTATAAAGTCACAAGGCAATTTAGATCAACTTCAGAAAAAATTAATTAATGAAGAGTTACTAGGTAATGTTGGGATAGGTCATACTAGATGGGCTACTCATGGAGTCCCTAATGAAGCTAATGCTCATCCCCATCTAACTGATGAAGTTGCGGTTGTTCATAATGGTATTATTGAGAATTTTTCTTTACTTAAAAATCAGATTTCTGAAACAGGTATAAACTTTAAAAGTGAAACTGATACAGAAGCAATTGCACACCTTATTACTCTTTATTTAAAATCAGGGATGGAAAGTTATGAGGCTATAAGAGCTACAACTGAAGATATTAAAGGATCTTATGCATTAGCAATTATAGTAAGATCAGAACCAAATAAATTATATGCTGTCAGAAAAGGAAGCCCTCTTGCCATTGGATCATCAGATAGTAAAAATTATATTGGGTCAGACGGTTATTCTTTAGGTAATTATTGTAATGAAGTTACCTATTTAAAAGATGGTGACATCGCAATCATAAAAAATGACACTTTTGAGATATTTGATAATCAAAATGAATTTATAAATAGAAAATCTCAAATAATAGATAAGACCGTTACCTTAGCAGAAAAAGGTGTATTTAAGCACTTTATGTCAAAAGAAATTCATGAACAGCCAAGTGTTATTCAAGATTCAATCAGTCATTATATTAATAACGAAGACTTAACAGTGAATTTACCAAAATTCCCATTTAATATTACTAATTTAAAAAATATCACTTTAGTTGCATGCGGAAGTTCATATTATTCTGGATTAGTTGCCCGTGAATGGTTTGAGAAACTTGCTCGCGTGAAGGTTGATGTTGAAATTGCATCTGAGTTTAGGTATCGAGAGGCTCCGATGGATTCAAGCGGACTAACTGTATTTATTTCTCAGTCAGGTGAAACAGCTGATACTTTGGCAGCTCTGAAGCATTGTAAAAAACTTAATCAAAAAACTATTTCAATAGTGAATGTTCCAAATTCTTCTATGTGTAGAAACTCAGATTCATCTCTTAAAATTTTTGCTGGACCTGAGATCGGTGTTGCATCGACCAAGGCATTTACCTGCCAGCTTGTTGTTTTAGCATCTTTGGCTATTCATATCGGAAGGATTAATGGTAACCTATCAGATGATGATGAAAATAATTATGTAAAATCATTACTTGATGTTCCAAGATTAATTTCCAATGTCTTAGATCAAGAAGAAGAGCTTATTAAAATTGTAAAGGAATTAAATCCAATTAAAAATGCGTTATATCTTGGAAGAGGGCAGATGTATCCTGTTGCTCTTGAGGGGGCATTAAAACTAAAGGAAATTTCTTATATTCATGCAGAAGGTTATCCTGCTGGTGAAATGAAGCATGGTCCAATAGCTCTTTTGGAAAAAGGTCTTCCTGTAATAATTGGTGCGCCATCATTTAACTTATTTGATAAAACAGCATCTAATCTTTATGAAGTTATCGCAAGAGATGGAAATGTTTTGCTGATCACTGATCAAGAAGGTTTAAATCATCTTGGGGATACTGCAAAAAAAATAAAAGCATTTATAGTTGATGAGGCCAACATCATTACAGCACCATTCATTTATACCATTCCATACCAGCTTTTTGCCTACCATACAGCTCTTCTTAAAGGAACTGATGTTGATCAACCAAGGAATTTAGCTAAATCAGTAACGGTAGAGTAGTTTTAAATTCGTATTCGGTAAAAACTTTATCCTTTAATATCATCTTCCAACGCAATGATTTGATGTATCTGCGTCCTTATTCAGAACGACAGGTAAAACTTCATAGAATAATAATAAAACTTAAAGAAAAGCGTCATCTGAGCTTAAAAAGTATAGCGGATAAACTTAATGCACTAGGAATTAAAACGCATCGAGGAAACACATTTTCAAGTGGTTCTATACATTCCATACTTAAAAGAAAAAAAGAAAGAGATAAATGGATAGAGGAGGTTCGTAATAAAGAATTCCCTATTAAAATTATAAATTTCAATTTATCGTAATTTTTAAATAATTAAAAAATTTGACTTATGAGACTAAAATGAAGAGCGATCGAACATTATTAACTATAATAGCAATATTATTATTTATTATTGTTTTAATTCTTCTGCCATCTTGGATAACAAAAATTATCCTTATAACCTTTGGAGTATTATTTTTAATTTTAATAGAAATTTATTCATTTATTGGACTTTATAAACTTGTTGATTCTGCATATGGAGCTTGGGGCTTAATCGCTTTTCCTATTTATGTTTACATTCATATTCTTGTTTACGGTTATCTGTTTGGAGATCCTTATACAGTGGCTTATGTAACAGATTTACTATCTATGTTTGGGTTTGATAAATGAGACTAAAATGAAAAAATTACTTCTTACCTTAATATTATTTATACCCCTTAATGTTTTAGGAACTGACATTCCATCAGTATTTGATGGTAGGTGGAATGTTATTGATTTTATAGGTGAAAGATTTTGGGAAGACTCCCAACACCATCAAAAAGATGAATCTAAATACCAAGAGTTTTTACAAGGTTCTTCAGAGGGAACTTTTTATAATTGTAACTATAAAGGGCAGACTAAGGGATATAATACATATGATATCAACGAATTTTTAAATAACAGTGAAATGAAGTTATTTAAAAAATATAGAAGTGAACTTCAGCTCACAAAAGACAATATTTTTGTTCATAGAATTAACTGCACTGGATCTAATGACACTCTTTATCCTTTTGTAACCCAATATGGAACAAATAAAGCATATTATCCTTTTGAGAGAGGTATATATGTTTTAGAGTATAATTTTGATTATCATGAGGATGATTACAAATAAATGAAAAAATTTTACATCGCATTCTTAATAATGTTTTCCCTATCCCCTTTAAATGTTTACGCTGCTGATTGGGAGCTTATAGGTTATTCGCCAGATTTTGAGACTCATATTTATCTTGATTTTGATTCTATAGTGGTTAATGAAAACTTTAGAACTTTTACTGGAATGCAAGACTTTCCAAATAAAAAAAACTCACGAAAAACTAGGCTTATAATTGATTGTGATAAACAAATGATTAAATGGTTAGAATTAACTTCATACGATATGAATATGGGCTTAGGGAATCCAAAAAAAGAAAATATTATTTCTGATTGGCAAAAGTATTCAAGTAATTCTCCTTATGGTGGTTTTGATGATATTCTTTGTAGATCTGGTTGGGTTGAAAAATTTCCTTAATATGAAGAAATTTATTCTAATTTTATTAATTATATTGCCTTCTTTGATGTTTGCGCAAATTCCTAATGATTTAGAAACGCCAAATGATATAGGTATGGCTCATTTATTGGGTATAGGCGTAGAAAAAGATTATAAAAAAGCCATGGAGTGGTTCATGATATCTGCTAAGGATGGAAATGAATTTGCTCAAGCTAATATTGGACTAATGTATTCTGATGGAAAGGGTGTTAAACAGGATTATAAAAAAGCTGCTGAATGGTTTAGTAAATCAGCTATTCAAGGAAATGCCTCTGCTCAAACAAGCCTTGGATATCTTTATGATCATGGTAAGGGCGTAGAATTAAATTATAAAGAAGCAGTGAGGCTTTATAGGTTAGCTGCTGATCAAGGTTATCCAGTAGCCCAAAGAAATCTTGGCTTTGCTTATAAAAATGGCACTGGTGTTAATGCTGATTTAACTTATGCTTTGATGTGGTTTTTTATTGCGAATACGGATGATTTAGAGCAATCTGAAGGTATTGCGTTAAATGAAGCAAAAAAGCTTATTGAAACACTTAATGAAGACGAAATTAGTAAGGCGGCGCAAATGGTATCTGATTGTTTCGCTAATAGTTTTAAAGGATGTTGAGTATATGATTAACCCAATACGAATTATAAACAACTCCGTAACGGTAGAGTAGTTTATAACCGTTATTCGGTAAAAACTTTACTATTTAAATTTTAAATTTAGATATATCCTAATCTTATGAAAATTGAAAAAGCTTTGCCGATATTGGATAAATGTATTGGAGTTAAATTTGGAGAATTATTTTCAGATTTACCTTCTGACTTAAGAATAAATAAAGGTAATGTTGGGCAGCTACTTCTTTTAAAAATAGGGCTTAAGCTTGATTCAGAACTTACTGATTTTGAGGATGGAGAACTTAAAACAAATAAAAGTAACTCCTTAGGGCTTCCATTAGAGACAATGTTTATTACTCAAATTTCTAGAAATATTGATACTTTAGTATCAAAGGAGCCTCTAGAATTTACTAAATCAAATATCTATAGGAAAATTAAAAGGTTAGTTTTCTTACCTGTGTGTAAAGAATCTGATGATATAAAAGATTGGTTTTTTGTTTCCATGTTTGATTATGACTTAGAAAAAGAAAAGAATTTAAAAAAAATATTAGAGAAAGATTATTATGAAATTTGTAAAAAGTTAAAATTTGATATTGAAAATAGCGAAGATGGCTTCATACACACTAGTAACGGAAAGTTTATTCAAATTAGATCAAAAGATTCAAAGCCATATCACCCGATTTTTTCAAATGAATATAATCGATATATTTCTAACAAAAATCATGCTTTTTATTTTAAGAAGGATTTCATGAGATATTTTCAAAGTAATTTATGAAAAGACAAAGATTTAAGTAAATGAAAATTGTAAAAAAATTTAAAGATGGCTCGGAAATTGGTTTTGGAAAAGGACGTTTTGATGATTTTTGTGTTTATTTAGACAATAAACCACCACTTGATGTTCATTACTTCACAAGACTTTACGAGTTAAAAGAAATTTATGGCGGAAGTAATATTTATAATGATTTTGTATATATTTATGAGTTAGTTACAAAGAAATTAGAAAGTGCAGTATTAGAAAATATTACTCACATATCACAAAAGTATAAAGATGATATTACTAGAGTGGATAAAATTTTTACAATTCTATACATGGCTATGATTGCTGAAGAAAATAAAGCTAATACAAAGCTAGGTAAAAAAATTAAAAGATTAGGCGTGCATCAAATTTTGATAGAAAATTTAACTCCTAACATAAGTGCAAATTATAGCAAAGGAATGAAATGGAGAGAAATAGAAAAAGAATGTAAGGAAAGAGGTTTTTAAGATTATATTTTCTTTATTTCCTCCAACCTTTTTTTTGTTAGTTTTATATACTCATTTTCTAATTCAATACCTATATATTTCCTTCCGTTTTGAATAGATGACACTCCAGTAGTTCCACTTCCATTAAAGGCGTCTAAAACTAAATCTCCTTTATTGGTAGAAGATATAATTAATCTATCTAACAATGCTAATGGTTTTTGTGTTGGATGTTTTCCAAGGCTTTTTTCTTTTTTTGAAGGTGATGTCATAGTCCAAACATCTTTCATTTGTTTACCTTCATTTTCTTTTTTCATAAGATTATAGTTAAATTTATGCTTAGTTTTTTCATTTTTAGCCGCCCAAATAATAGTTTCTGTACTATGTGTAAAATAACGACACGATAGGTTAGGGGGAGGATTTGGCTTTTGCCATGTAATATTATTAAGCATTTTCATATTTAACTGTTGCATAGCAAATCCAACTGAATAAATAACATGATGAGTTCCTGAAACCATTAATGTTCCATTCTTTTTTAAAATTTTTTGACATCTTTTTATCCATTCATAATTAAAATTATGATTTTCTTCTGCGCCTTTGGATTTATCCCATTCTCCTTTATCTACCTTTACCATTTTACCATTTTTACAAGTAATTCCACCATTTGATAAAAAATATGGGGGATCACAAAAAATTAAATCAACAAACTCACCTCTTTTTTCGTAAAGATTGTCCATAACCTTAAGGCAATTACCTTTTATTATTTCGTAGTCAGGTTTCTTTTGTTTTTTTGTCATCTTTTCAAAACTTTATTAAAATTATTTATTTGTCACTAATATTTCAGTTATTTTTCCTCGTCCTTCAGATTTACTATTAATTATTCTTGTTGCGCTTACTCGATTAATGTTAAATCCATTATATAAATCATCAAAGAAATTATCATTTTTATTGCTATTCTTTGGATCTGAGTTACTTAAAATTAAATATAGATTTTTATTTGCTGATATTTTTTTATAATAATTCGCAAGTTCAATTTGACTGCTATCATTAAAATTAGACTTATTGTAAGCAGTAAAACTTGATGTATTTGATAAAGGGCGATAAGGGGGATCAAAATATATTAATGAATTAATAAGGAATTTTTTAGGTATTTCTTGATAACTTAAGGATTCAATAATCGTATTTTTAAGTAATTTTGACGCTTCTTTTAAACCATTCTCATTATAAATACCTGGATTTTTATATTTTCCAAAAGGGACATTAAACAAACCATTGCTGTTTACCCGATATAAGCCATTAAAACATGTTCTATTTAGAAAAATTAGTTGTGATGCTCTG
>CACLQD010000018.1 GCA_902609025.1 uncultured PS1 clade bacterium | reverse complement strand
CAGCACTTACACGAGAAGTCTCCAATTCTTTGAATCAAAGTTGGTTGGCTTCTGAGAAACTTCTTAAACGACAAATTCAAATTAATAATCTACCTGATATTCTAGAAAATATACTTAATACAGGAACAGTTTTCAGGGGTTCTGTTTATGGAACTATGCTTAGGAATGATACATTTAATTTTATTAGGATTGGAACATTTATTGAGAGAAGTAATAATACAGTTTCTATTTTGAACACAAAATATTATAGGCTTTTGTTAAGGAATACTGTTGTTGTTAATAAAATTGATTTTAATCGTTGGGAAATACTACTTAGATCTTTATCAGCTTGGAGATCATTTAATTGGTTAAGTGGAGAATATTTAGATCCAGCCGCAATAACTAATTTTTTAGTATTTGATGAGAGGATGCCAAGATCATTATCTTTTTGTAATAAAGAAATTTTATCCAATTTAGACTATCTACAGTTAACTTATAAAAAAAAATATAAGTCATATAATTTGGTAAAAAAAAATCAAAACAAACTTACTAGCGGAATTATTAGAACAATTCATAACAAGAAACTTTATGAGTTTATTAAAGAATTCGCTAAAAAAAATGATGAAATACATACATCAATAGTAAGGGATTTTAATCTAGTATAAGTTAATGATTTTTAGAATTAAACATAAGACAGTATTTAGATATAACAATCCTCCATTATCAGCTATACAAAAACTTAGACTTACTCCAAGAAATGAAAAAAATCAGAAAATTTTAAATTGGGATATTGATGTAAAAGGGTGCTCAATAGAATTAGAAACATATGATTATCAGGGAAATAAGGTACATCTTTGCAAAACAAAAGATGATGCTAGGGAAATAACAATTACTTGTTCAGGAAGATTAAATATTAATGACTCAAAAGGTATTGTTGGTAAACATGATGATAAAGTCCCTTTGGATTTATTTAAATATTCATCATCAAATTATACAAAACCAGGCAACGGCACAAAAAAAATACTTTCAAATATAAAAAAGGAAACAAATAAAATTAAATCAGATATTGAAAGATTAAACTATTTATCAAATTATATATTAAAATTAGTAAAATATTCTAAAGGCAAGACATCTATAAAAACATCTTGTGAAGATGCAATTAAAATTGGGTTTGGCGTATGCCAAGATCACGTTCACATATTTTTATCGTGTGTAAGAGAACTAGGTTTTCCTGGAAGATATGTAAGTGGTTATTTAATGCTTGATGATACGAACATACAAGAAGCTAGTCATGCTTGGGCTGAGGTTTATATTGAGCACTTAGGATGGGTCGGTTTTGATATATCAAATTCTATTTCACCAGATAATAGATATGTAAAACTTGCTGTAGGATTTGACTATTCAGATGTTATACCAATATCCGGTATTAGAGTTGGTGATTCTGATGAAAAAATTAATACTAAAATAATTATTGAATCTAAGCAGTAGTAATAAAACTATAAAAAGATAAATTTTGATACAAAAATTACAGTTAAAAACCAGGATCCTGAAGATATTGATTTTATATTACCAGAGGCAATTTTCATAACTATAAATGCTATGAAACCTAACGAAATACCATCAGCAATAGAAAATGTTAAAGGTATCATTACTACGATAATTAAAGATGGTATTAACTCACTCAAATCTGCCCAATCCAATTTTTGAAGACCGGATAAAATCAAAAATGATACATATATTAAAGCTCCGGATGTGGCATATGAAGGCACGATACTAGCCAAAGGAGATAAAAAAATTGAAAATAAAAATAAAAAGCCAATAGTTATTGCTGTTAGTCCAGTTCTTCCTCCAGCTTCTATACCCGATGAACTTTCAACATAGCTTGTAACTGGGGCACAGCCAAAAAAAGTTCCAATAATACTTGTGCTGCTATCACATTTGAGTGCTTTACCTAGATTAGAAATATTCCCTTTTTCATCAATAAAATTAGCTCTAGTTGCTACTCCAAATAATGTACCTGTAGTATCAAATAGATTAACGAACAAAAATGATGCAATTATGGAAATCATAGTAATATCAATTGCTCCAATAACATCTAAATGTAAAAATACAGGACCCAAACTTGGCGGATAAGAGATTACTCCATTAAATTCTACAAGACCAAAAGTTAACGATAGAATCGTAATTGCTAGTATACTAATAATAATTGATCCTTTAATGTTTCTAATTGTTAAAATTGCTATTAATAAGAAACCTAATGCAGATAGTAATGTTTCGATATTAGAAAAATCTCCAAGACTCAAGAAAGTTGTATTATTAGAAACAATAATTCCTCCATTTTTTAAACCTATAAAACCAATAAAAAAACCAACACCTGAAGCCATGGCTATTCTTAAGTTTGTTGGAATGCTATCAATCATCCATTTTCTTAATGGTGTTACACTCATAATAAAAAACAAAATACCTGACAAGAAGACAGCACCAAGAGCTGTTTCCCATGAATAGCCCATTTCACCTACTACTGAATATGTAAAAAAAGCATTAAGACCCATACCTGGGGCTAATCCCACAGGCCAATTAGCAACAAACCCCATAATAAAACATGCGATTGATGCGGCTAAACAAGTTCCAACAAAAACTGCTCCAAAATCCATTCCTGTAGTAGACATAATTTGTGGATTTACAAAAATTATATAAGACATTGTTATAAAAGTTGTGAAACCCGCTAAGATTTCTCTTTTAATATTTGTACCACTTACATTAAGCTTGAAGATATTATCTAACATATCAATCATTAATAAATAATATTTAGAAAATTAACTAAATAAAACATATTTTTTATGAAAAAATAAAAGATAATTATTTTAAAAAATAGAATTAATATAATTTGAAAAATTTAAAATTTATGGCATAGTTTTTGCTTAATCTCTTATGAACTTATTTTTTTTCGGGGACAAATGACATATACAATTCTTAAAAACTCTACTCTACTTTTCTTATTTTCAATCTTAATTATAAACACAATCAAGGCCGATGAAGCTATTGAAACAGATAATCAATCATCAGCTAATAATTCTTTTTCAATTGAAGAAATTATTGTTACTGCTGAGAAAAGAAGCGAAAGCTTGCAAGATGTTTCTAAATCAGTAACTGCGCTAAGTTCTGATGAATTAGAAACAAAAAATATTATAGATTTCGTTGGTTTAAGTGCAATAACACCTGGTTTAACTGTAGCAAAAAATGAGGGCTATAAAACAGTTATTTCAATAAGAGGTGTAGGAGATGAAACAAATCAAAATGCAATTGCTGCACCATCAGTAGCTTTACATATGGATGGTATTTTTGTTGCTTCAAAGTTTTCTCTTAGAACAGATTTTATAGATATTGAAAGAGTAGAAGTATTGAGAGGACCACAAGGCACCTTATTTGGACAAAATTCAACTGGAGGTACAATAAATGTTATTAGTAAATTACCTTCTTCTGATGGTTTTGAAGGGAAAGCAGATTTAACTGTTGGAAATTATGGTTTAGTTAAATCAAGAGGGTCTTTTAATTTTCCTATTTCAGATACTGTTTCTACGAGAAATTCTTTTGTTATTACAGAAAGAGATGGCTTTAGTGATAATGTTATTAATGGACAAGATCTTGATGATGCTAGTCACATAAGCTTAAGATCAGATTGGTTAATTGAAACAGGAGACTCTTCCAGTTTGCGTTTATTTTTTCAATATTTTGATGCAGATAATAATGGCGCTGCTATGAAAGGTTTAGATGACAAAACTCCTAATCCTAGAAAATTAGCTCAAGATTCAGCCTCTGATTATAAGCTTTCATCCGAAATTTTTGGTGCTATCTTCGAAGTAGATCTTGGCGCAGCGAATTTAAAAATTTTAGCAAGCACTCAAGAAGATGATATTTATGTTGTTAGAGATAATGATAGACATAATTTTGGTGATGTTCATGCAAGTGGTCCTTTAGAGGGTCTTCCATATATTGCTGCCGAGTTTCGTCCAGAAACCTCTATTGTTGAAACAAAAACTTTTGAAATAAATATTGTTTCAAATGAGCCTTTGTTTGGTTCAATTGATTGGATTGTTGGTGCTCTCTATTTTGATCATGAGATCGAAAACCACATATATGAAGTTAAAGATGTTAATAATGTTAAATTAATAGATTTAATGGATGGTCAATTCACACCTTATATACATGCACCAATTTGTGCAACAAACCCATTTGAAGGAATTTGTTTTGCTGCATATGGAGCAGAATTAGGTTTTGTTTCAGATGCATATCCTACACGAGAGTCAAAATCTTTGTATGGACAAGCAACATTTAATGCTCTTGATAACTTAAGATTTATTACAGGCTTTAGATACACAGAAGATACTTTTTCAAGCGATGTAACTAATTTCTTTGGATTACAATCATATTTAATCGAAGATGATCTTGAAAAAACTACTGGTAGAATTGCTGTTGAGTATGACTTAAATTCTGACACTATGACATATGCCTCTTTTACGAAAGGATTCAAACCTGGTGGTAGTAATTTAACATTCGGATTTCCTGTTGATGATGAACAAAATTTTGGCGCTCAACCTGCACCACAACTTGTTTTCCCGTTTTTTGATAGTGAAACAATTGATGCTTATGAAATTGGAATAAAAACAGATCTACTTAATAGTAGATTAAGAGCAAATATATCTGCTTTTTACTATGAGTATCAAAATCTTCAATTCCAATCTACTGATCCAGATGTTTATCGAGGTGGAGTAGCCAATATTCCTGAATCAGAAATGAGCGGTTTAGAAGTTGAATTAATAGGTTTGATCTCTGAAAGCCTCTCTTTTGATTTACGATTATCATTCTTAGAAACAGAAATAACATCAGATTATCAAGCCTTAGATAATGTTAGGGCTGAATTGTATTTCTTTGGTGAAGAACCAATGAGATATAGTTTAAGAGAAAACTTAAAAGGTAATAAACTTGCTAAAAGCCCAGAATTTAATGCTAATTTTGGTCTTATGTATGAAACTATACTCAATAACGGTAAATTGTTAACCGCGACTGGTGAGGTTGTTCATAGAGGTGATTTTCAACAAAGAGTTTTTAACAATCCATTTGTTGATGTAGTTGATGAATATACTATTTATAACTTAAGTCTTAGTTATGAAGTCTCTGAAAATATAGATCTAAATCTTATTGCTTTAAATATAACAGATAAAGATGGGATGAATTCTAGTATGACAGATGTTTTTGGTGTTGCGGGGACAGGTATTGAATTAATTCCACCAAGACAAATCATGGCAAGAATTGGTTATACTTTTTAAAAAATAACTCGTAATAATTTTTTTAATTTTAATTTAGTATAGTTATATTAAATTAATATTACTAATTCTTTAAAGGATGGTTATGGAGAAGTTATTTATAAAATCCAATCAATTGCTTAAGGATTCATTTAAGCTTGCTTTAAATGTATATGAAAGTGGTTTTAGACCAAATTATATAGTTGGTGTTTGGAGGGGAGGTGCACCAATTGGTATCGCTGTTCAAGAATTATTAGATATAATGGGTGTTAAATCAGATCATATTGCAATTAGGACGTCGTCATATGAATCAATGGGAAAACAAGGTAAGGATGTTCAAGTACATGGTCTCAATTATGTAATTAATAAAGTTGAATCTGAGGATTCTTTGCTAATTGTTGATGATGTTCATGATACTGGACTATCTATTGACCAAATTGTAAAGGACCTAAATAATGCTTGTAGAAAGAATACACCAAATATAAAAGTGGCAACTCCATATTTTAAACCAGATAAAAACAAAACAGACAGAGAACCAGATTATTATTTATACAAAACTGATAAGTGGCTTGTTTTTCCTCATGAGTTAGAGGGATTAACAAAACAAGAAATACTTGATTTTAAGCCCGAGTTATCAGATATCATCAGTAAAATTAAATTATAATGATCTCATTATCATAAAGGGTTTTTATCGACTTGTTTATGAACTGTATTTAGATTAATAATTAACAAAGCTTATGTGGTCCGGTAGCTCAGCTGGATAGAGCAACAGATTTCTAATCTGTAGGTCGCAGGTTCGAATCCTGCCCGGATCACCATTTTTATTAAGGCTATTTATGAATATACTATATCCCATGTTTGGCATGATACTATTATCATGTTTTGTCGTTGTTGCTCTGTATTTGTCTCGCCTTATTCCAGTAATCAAAAATTTTGGAAATCTCGAGTCTGCAAGGTATCCTGATGAATTTAGATCTCAATTACCTAAGAGTTTAAAAAATATCACTGCTAATTATAATCATATCTTTGAACAACCAACTCTTTTCTATGCAACCATTATTTATATTTATTTGATGGAGCATGGAGATATGACAAATTTTATACTTGCTTGGGCTTATGTAGGGTTACGTTCAATTCATACAATAATTCAATTAACATTAAATAATGTTTCTATGCGAGTAGTTCCATTTATTTTTTCAGGTATATGTTTAATTATGCTTATAATTAGAGAATTATTATTTTTTATATAAAAATCTATTAATTATTAAAGAGGTGATTATGAATACGATTAAAGATAAAGTTATTATGATAACTGGTGCAAGCTCAGGTTTCGGTAAAATAACTGCAGAAAAATGTGTTTCCTTAGGAGCTAAAGTTATTCTTGGGGCAAGAAGAAAAGATAGATTAGAAGAATTGTGTAATAAGTTGGGATCTGAAAATTCAATTTATGAGATCACAGATGTTTCAAAAAAAGAAACATTAGATAATTTAGCTTCAAGAGGAATTAAAGTATTTGGTAAAATTGATGCATTGATTAATAACGCAGGAATTATGCCCTTATCCTTATTAGAAAAAGGAAGAACTGATGAATGGGACCAAATGATTGATATTAATATAAAGGGAGTCCTTTACGGTATTAATGCTGTTTATTCACATATGTTAGACAGAGGTGAGGGTCAAATAATAAATATTGCCTCTACTGCAGGAAAAAGATTAATGCATGGTAGTGCAGTATATTCAGCTACTAAATTTGCTGTAGGAGCTATTTCTGAAGGATTAAGAATGGAAAGTGCAGGAAAATTACAAGTTACATGTATTTATCCAGGTGCTTTTCAAACTGAATTAGGCGCAACAATAAAAGATGAATCCATGCTAGAGACACTAATGAAGGGTAATTTAGCATCTATAGCAGAAAACCCTGAAAGAATTGCTGATGCAATTATATATGCATTAGAACAAGATAAAGGTGTGTCTGCTAATGAAATAGTCATTAGGCCTATTGCACAGGAAATGTAATTGTTAAATAAAGATTTAATAAATCATAAGTTTCCTGGTGGTTCATTTATTATTGATAAAGAAATTAACAATTTAATAAAATCATCTACAGGTTTAGATGTAAGTAAAAATATATCAGACAAAGATCAAGCTCATCCTATATTTTCTATGGTAGCCCTTAATAGTATTGGATACACTCTTGAGGAATTATTTAATTTACTGAACTATGATGTTCAAAAAGGTCCAATGTTAGGTGAATGTGACTTTAATTTATTAGATAATTTTAATTTAGATAAAAATTATAAGGTTAATGGTTTTATAGAGTCATTTGAAAGCAAGGTATCAAAAAAAATTGGTAATTTTGATGTTATGAGCTTTAAATTAGAAATTACTTTTGAAGACAGGATTGTATCAAAAATTAATTATAAATGGATTTTACCTCTTTAATTAAATGAATTTAAAAATTGGTCATAAAATAAATCAATGGTCTCATCACGTTAGACAAGAAGATTTAAATTCTTGGTCTAAGATTTTAAATGATCCAAATCCAATACATTTTGACGCCGGTGCAGTTAAAAAAATTGGACAAGGTGATAAATGCATTAATCAAGGACCAGCTAATATTGCTTACTTAATTAATGCAATTTTTTATAATTTTCCTAAATGTAAAATTTTAAATATCAAAAACAGATTAAATGGAAATGTTTTTGTTAATGATCTAGTTACCGTATCAGGAGAAATTATAAATATTTCAAATAAAAATGAATCAAACATAATAAATCTTTTGTTAAACTTAAGTACTCAAGAAAATAATTCTCTAGTTGTATCTGAAGTTGAGCTAATTCAGTAAAATTTGATTCTTATATCATTAATATTGTATCTTATTATATAATAACATCTCTAGGGGGAAATAGGTGGATGACAAGAGAATTATTAATTCCTATTGCACGTGATGTAGTTGAGCATGCAAAAGCCGGGACTATAAAGAAGGCTAAAGAAGTTATGCGATTGCCTGCAACTCATTATACAGATTCAAATCGATTTAAAACTGAGGTTGAAAGACTTATAAAAAGAGTTCCTATTGTATTAGGCCCTTCTTGTGAAATTCCAAACTCTGGAGATTTTAAGACTTTATCTATTGCTGGTATGTCATTGATAGTTAGTAGAACAGATGACGGTAAAATACATGTAGTGATTAATGCATGCTCTCATCGTGGAGCGTGCCTTACCAAAGAAGAAAGCGGAAATAAAAAGAGATTTACTTGCCCTTATCATGGTTGGAGTTTTTCAAATGTTGGTGATCTATTAGCGGTTAGTGCTGAAAAAGATTTTGGATCTATTAATAAAAAAGACTATGGATTGATTTCGCTTCCAGTTTATGAATCAGCAGGACTTATATGGGCAATATTAAACCCAAAATCTGAAGTTGATATTCCTACTTTTTTATCAGGTTATGATAAAATGCTTGATACTTTTTCTTTTTCTGATTGGGTTTATGTTTCTAAGCGTGAATTTTCTGGTCCAAATTGGAAAATAGCATATGACGGTTATCTTGAATATTATCATGTTCCAGTTTTACACCGTGATACATTTGGAGTTGATGCCACTAATCAAGGACTTTATTACGCTTGGGGGCCTCATCAACATATTAAATCACCCGCTACAGAAAAAGGTCATCTTGCAACAGAAACCTTGGGCTATATGGCTAATTTAATAGATAAACCAGAAGATGAATGGGATACAGAGACACTTACATATGGGGTTTGGACAGTTTTTCCTACAACATCTATTGCATCTTTTGATGCTGGAGGGCGTGGTGTATTAATTTCACAAATTCTTCCAGGTAAATCAGTTGAAGAAAGCATAACCACACAATATTACATTATGGAAAAACCTCCTATTGATCCGGAAGGAGCTGAAGAACAATTTGATTTTTTTCAAAAAGTTGTAATGCAAGAAGATTATGCTATGGGAAGCTCTGCTGAACCAGCCTTAAAAGAGGGGGGGCTTGATCATGTTTTATTCGGACGAAATGAACAGGGTAACCAACATTTTCATCAATGGATTGATAAAGTTCTTAATTCAGATACCGATAAAGACCTTAATTCATTATTTTCTAAAACAAGCGATAATAAATAATATTAATAAATTAGTTTATTAATTAAGAATTTTCTTCAGAATCTTTTTTTACGAGCTCTATTTTATCTATAAAACAAGTTTTATTTCTAAGCTTTAAAACATCATTTGAACAAATTTTATTGCCCATCTTTTGTGGCTCTATGATTATAGGATTTTCAAAATTTAAATAGCCAGAACCTTTACAAGTAATATTATACTTGTCTCTTTTTTGCATTTCAAAAATCATATAATCTTTTTTGAAATCAACTGAACGAATTTTATCGGATTTTAAACATACAATTTTATTGTCATCTGCTAATATAGTAACTGAAAAAGCGATCATAAATACAAAAAATAAGAAAAATGTATAATTCAAATATAACTTCATACTTATTAATTAATAAGAAATTGTAAAAAAATCAAATGAAAGAAACAAATAACACATCAAATTATATATTTTTAGGATTCCTAATAATTCTAAATATTATGAATTTTGTTGATAGACAACTTCTTGCTAGCTTTGCAAATTTTATTATACCTGATCTAGGACTAACAAATACTCAATTTGGATTGCTAACAGGATTTGGTTTTTTATTCTTTTACTCGATAATGGGACTTTTTATGGGCTTTCTCGCTGATCGCTTTGATAGACCTAAGCTTATAGCTTTTGGGGTAGCATTATGGAGTATACTGACTTCTGTATCGGGACTTGCTAAAAACTTTGTTGGATTACTTATTCCTAGAATGTTTATAGGCGTAGGTGAGTCAATTCTTACACCAACATCATTATCTATACTTGGCGATCGTTTTCCAAAAGAGCGAATGGGATTTATATCAGGCGCATATTACTTAGGTATACCAATAGGTGCTGGCTTAAGCTTAATTATTGCTGGATATCTTGGCCCTTTAATTGGATGGAGAATGTGTTTTTACATACTAGGAGGTATAGGAATATTTTTTGCGTTAATAATGTTTTTTATTAAAGACACTCCAAGAAAAAATATTATTGAAACAAATCAAAAGGTTAAATTTAAATCTGTTGCTAAAGAGCTTATTAAAGCTCTTAAAAAATCACCAGCATTAACTTTATGTATATATGGAGGCGTTGTATTTCATTTTGTATTAGGTGCAGCAGTATATGATCAAGTTTGGTATGTAAAAGAAAGAGGCTTTGATAGGGCTGAAATTGCTCAATACACTGGCTATATTATAGTTGTTTTTGGAATATTAGGTAATCTTATAGGTGGTATTGGGTCTGATTGGTTTACAAATAAATATAAACTTGGAAGACCAATGTTTCTATTCTGGTTTATGATTTTTCTTTTACCTATTAATATTGCTGGAAGATTAGTTATGCCGGATAATATTATTTTCTGGATATCAATGGCTATTGGTTCTATGCAGTTAGGTGCCATGTACGGTCCAACATTTTCGACAGTACAGGAACTCGCCCCTCCACATTTAAAAGCAACTGTAATTGCTTTTTTTATATTAAATTTGAATATGATTGGAATGTTTTTAGGAACAACTGGGGCAGGGGTTATAATTGATATACTAATTAATAATGGCGTAGAGTTTCCTTATACAAAAACATTATTATCTTTTACTATTTTATCTGGTTTCTCAATACCATTATTTTGGTTCGCGGGGATAAAATATAAAGAAGAAATGGATAAAGTTACTATTGCGGAGGAGAGTTAATATCAGACCAGTTTAAATCAACTGGACCTCCATTAGATATAAGTATAAATTTTACTCCATCTTTTCCTGGTTTCTCAGGCCCATAAGAATAACCTGCTTTTACAACTCTAATATCTCCTTTTTTATAAATTGGTTCATTTTCACCAAATTGCATTTCTCCATCCATAATAAAATATAATGTATTGTGAGCATGCCAATGATCTGTTGCAACATAATCAGGTTCAAATGTTGTTTCTATAACCCATGGTGATTCATCGCATATAACTTTAACTGGCTGAGTTGGTCTTCCGTTGGGATCATGAAATAATTCAGATTCAATTTTATTTAAATTTGCTGATCCTACTGGATCACCTCTTTTTGATAATTCTTCTCTTAAATCTTCTGGCAGATCATATATATCATCCCACATTAGAGGTATATCTCCACCTAAGGCAATAAGATAAAACCTACATCCATCTTTACCAGCGCCTTCAATTGTTGAGGCACCAGCTTTAACCCATCGAACGTCACCAGGATAAAAAGAGCCTTCTCCTTCAGCAGTAAATTCTCCTTCAAGGAATATTTGAACTATATCGTATGGGTGCCAATGAGATTCTGCAACATAATTAGGTCTCAATGAAGCTTCCCAAATATACTCATCACCAGTAATTAATGTCCTAACCATAGATGTTTCTCTACCATTAGTATCTTTAAAATAATCCCAATCATACTCACTTGGTCTTATGTGCTTCCACTTTTCAGTCATTATTACCCCCTAAATTTAGTAAAATTATGGCTCTAAAACTACTCGTCCAGTAATATTTCCATCCCTTAGATCGTCAAGAGTTTTTGTTGCCTCTTTAAGATCTCTTATTTCAACAGGGATAGGATCAACTTTTCCAGATTTAACAAGCTCAAGCATTTCTTTTGTTTCTTCGAGGTTACCTACAAAACTACCGCATATACTTTTAGCGGTTAAAGGAAACATTGGTATTGGTTTTTGAAATGCTCCTCCAAATAGGCCGACAACAACAACTTGTCCACCTTTTTTAGCACCATTAAAAGCATATTCAATAGTGCTTTCTGCACCAACGAAATCTACTGCAGCTTTAACACCACCTTTAGTATCTTCAATTAGTTTCATTAAAGAGAGCTCATCACTAGTATTGTAAACTTCATCAGCACCACCACCTTGAGCAGCCTGTAATTTATTTGGATCGATATCTGCAGCTAAGATTTTACAATCAAATAGTGCTCTAGCAAATTGTAATCCCATCATACCAACTCCGCCTAAACCAATAATTAAAATATGATCATCTTTATTTACATTATTTATTTTTTTTAATGCACCAAATGCTGTAAGCCCCGAACACATATAAGTAGCGGCCAAACCTGGTTTTATACCTGAATAATCTAAAAGATATTTTTCATCAGGAATAAGGCAATAGTCGGAAAAACCACCAGCAAGCTGAATACCTAATTGTCTTGGAGCATTACATAAATGCTCATCACCAGTGTGGCAAGTGGGGCATTTACCGCAACCTATCCATGGAAATGCGACAACATTTTCTCCTACTTTAATGTCATTAACTTCATCTCCAACACTTACTACTTCACCTTCAATTTCATGTCCTAAAGTATGGGGTAAACTCATAGTTCCCCCTAATGGCAGTTGATTTCCACCTCCAAGATCAAAATAACCATCATGAATATGAACATCTGAATGACATACACCACCAAATGTTACTTTAATTAAAACTTCTTTTCCTTGCGGAGAAGGGGTATCAGTTTTAATTCTTTCCAATGGCTTACCAAATTCAACTAATGCTTCACTTTCCATGATTTCTCCATTTTATTAATAAATTATACCTATAAATTTGTTCGTTCCAACTGATTTTCTGAATTAGCTACTATAGTAGAAATTGTGCTATCTCCAGTAACATTAACAACTGTTCTTAGCATATCCAGTAATCTATCTACTCCAATTATTAATGCAATACCTTCAACTGGTAACCCAACTTGATTTAAAACCATTGCTAACATTATTAATCCTACACCCGGAACACCAGCTGTTCCTATTGATGCAAGAGTAGCCGTAAGTATTACCATTAAATAATCAACAAATAATAGGTCTATTGAGTATGCATTTGCAATAAATACTGTTGCAACCCCCTGCATAATCGCTGTTCCATCCATATTAATTGTAGCTCCTAATGGGACAGTAAATGATGCGATTTTTCTATTTACACCAATATTATCAACAACAGTACTTAGTGTTACCGGTATTGTTGCATTTGAAGATGATGTCGAGAATGCAAATAACATTAAAGATTTAATTTTATTAAAAAACTTAAAAGGATTTACTTTTACAAATAAAACTAAGAGTAAGGAATAAGTAATAAAACCATGTAGCAATAAGGCTGATACAACAATAAAGAAATAAAAAGATAAATCCCCTAATACAGTTAAACCCTTTTCAGCAAATAAAACTGACATTAAACAAAATACACCATATGGAGCTATATTAATAATAAACATAACCAACTTTAATACAATTTCAGTAATGCTATTTACAGCATCTTTAATTAGCTTAACAGAATCACCTAATGATCTAATTGCAATACCAAAAAGAATTGAAAAAACTATTATTTGCAACATGTTGCCATCTGCCATTGCTTTGATCGGGTTAGAAGGAATAATA
This sequence comes from uncultured PS1 clade bacterium, assembly GCA_902609025.1. Taxonomy (GTDB): domain Bacteria; phylum Pseudomonadota; class Alphaproteobacteria; order MED-G09; family MED-G09; genus AG-430-B22. The sequence continues at coordinate 2,223 of CACLQD010000018.1, read as the reverse complement.
CCTAATATAATATCCTTAATATTAGGACTTTCTGGAATAGATAATGAAATTGAAGCTTCTAGATCTAAATTATTACCAGGATTAAAAAGTACTGCAAGCGTTAAGCCAATTGATATAGCAATTGCAGTAGTTGTTAAATATAAGACAAGCGTTTTACCAGCAATTCTACCTAAACTTAAATTTTTATCTAAAGATGAAACACCACTAGTCAAAGAAAAGAAAACTAATGGAACCACCATTAGCTTTAATAAAGAAATAAAAACCTGACCACCGATGTATAAAAAGCCATCTATTAAATAAATTTTTATATATTTATTGGATTCAATTCCTAAAAAACTAATGATAGATCCTAGCAAAAGACCAGAAAACATTCCAATAAGGATTTTTGAAGTAAGACTCATAAATCTATTATAAACACAAAAACTAATACTTATAAAAAAAACCTGTATTATTGTGATTATTAACGAATCATAAAAATATAGCTTACTTTATATAGGAGAGTTATTATGGATATCGAAAGAACTATGTTATGGGCAGGTTTACTTGCTTTATTATTTATTTATCTAGCATTTCAAACTGCAATGGCGAGAGATGAAAATTCATCTGTAGGTGAAGGTAGCGGAGAACTTTTAAAAAAATCTCGTGTACTTGGTAATTTAGCTGAGCATGCTCCTTTAATGTTAATTATGATGATGATGTTAGAAAATGATGGATCAGAAGGCTTTGTAACATTATTAGGTTTGTTATTTTTTCTTTGTAGATTAGCTCATGTGTATGGAATTTTATATCAAGATGGTTTTGGTCCAAAAGAAAATCCAGCAAGGGCAGGTGGAGCTATCGGTTCTTGGGCATTAATGGCATTAGCTGCTTTAGCCTGCATTTTTTAATTTAATTTATTTTATACATCAACCGAATCAATAGAAAATAAGTCATCTTTTTTGAGGTTTATTATGATTAAGAATATTTCTATAATTTTTATAGTGTTTTTTCTAACTGCTTGTGCTCAGTTTGATGGTTCTTTTTTGGATTCTAGTGACCCTATGACTGAACAATTAAGTGATGATGCTGCGCCAGAAGTAACACAAGAAGATATTTTTAATCAAATTAATGATATTGCATTTCCTCCTAATACCGTAATTGATATCCCAAGCTCCTTGATAATGGGTAGTGACGAAAATTGGTTTGGTCAATTATTCTTTATTTCTGAACTAGATGCTAATGAGGTATTTGCCTATTTTAAAGAACATATGCCTGACACGGGTTGGTTTCTAATAATGGAACAGCAAACTAAACAAAGCTTTCTTGTTTATGAAAAAGATAACAGAGTAGCAATTTTAAATATTTCAAGAAATAAAAGAGGCTCAAAAGCGACAATGGCTGTTGGTCCTAGAGCTGGATTAAATTAAAATTTATTCAAGAATAGCAACTATCTGACCTTCATCAACTTCATCACCTTCGTTTACTTCTATTGATTTAATTTTTCCATTAACTTCTGATGATATTGGAATTTCCATTTTCATAGACTCAAGTATGATAATTTCATCATCTATTTTAACTGTATCTCCTGTTTCTTTTAAAACTTTCCATACAATTGCTTTTATTTGAGATCTAACTTCCATATCATTTATCCTATATTATTAATTCTTGGAACTGAAGATATTAATTTTTTTGTATATTCATCATTAGGGTTGTTAAAAACCTCTTCTGCTGAGTTTTTTTCAATTATTTCACCTTGCTTCAAGACCATAACTTCATCGCTAATACTTTTAACAACAGCCAAATCATGGCTAACAAATACCATTGTAATATTTAATTTATTTTTTAATGATTTTAATAGATTTAATATTTGAGATTGAACTGATAAATCAAGAGATGAAACTGGTTCATCGCATATTAATACATCTGGTTCGTTAATAATTGATCTTGCTATACCAACTCTTTGACATTGACCACCAGATAATTCATGAGGAAATCTATTAAACAATAGATCAGATAATCCAACTTTTTCCATAATATCTAAAACTTTTAAGGTTTTTAATTTTTTATTATTATCTTTTTTATAAATTTCTAGAGGTTCAGATATAATATTACCAATAGTCATTCGAGGATTTAAACTTCCGTATGGATCCTGAAAAATTATTTGAACTTTTTTTCTAAAATTTTTGAATTCTTTTTTACTAAATGTATCAATATCTCTATTAAACCACATAATATTACCTGTTT
>CACLQD010000017.1 GCA_902609025.1 uncultured PS1 clade bacterium | reverse complement strand
AGAAGAATAATCAATACATTATTGTAAACAATAAACCAGCAAGATTCCTAGAAATCAAAAAAGCATTTAATGATATTTATAGGAAGTCGTTTGAAGTTGATGGATATCCATCTTTCTTTATTTTTTTAAACTATAATGAAAATTTAGTTGATAGAAAAAAAGTTGAAAAAATAACAAAAAGCTTAATATTAAAATCATTTTCAAAACAGATATACGAATTTGATAGAGATAAAAAAAATAAAAACAATTTAATTAAATCAGTTTTCAATTTTCACAAAACTTTCCAACTAACTGAATCGAAAAAAGGAATAATTATAAAAAATAATAAGAATAATAAAAAAGTTGAAATATCAATTTCAAATATTAAGAATCTTTTTAAATAATTTAATTAATTTTTTTTGCTGGAGTATTTATAATTTGAGTTTCAAGGTTTGCATTAACCTCTTCTACATCACGCATCTCTGAGTCCAAAACTTCTTTTATATTTGGTATAGATTCTGCAACATCAGCACCTGTCATTAAATTAATCTCTGACTGACTAAAGTCTTCTGAATTATTTGAATTATTAAATAATATTGCTTGTAGTTCTCTGCTTGGTTGTTGTGGTGTAGGCCTAACCTCTCCTTCAGCGGGAGGTCTTAAATTATATTCTGGAGGTATAATTAAATTAGGCTTTGTTAATATCGTAAATTCATCTGGAGGCATTTTGTCAGTACCCAAAACTTTGGCAAGTTCACTCCCGCAACCAATTAAAAATATTGGTGTTAACAAAACTAACATAACTATAAAATTTTTAACCATAATTTAATTTCCTACATTCTTTTTAGATAAAATAAATTGACTAAGAATAAAAAGAATTACTCCTAGAACAATAAACATATCTGCAATATTAAATATATACCAAGAAAAACCTTTCGCATGAAGAGAAATAAAGTCTACTACTGCACCATATGTAAATCTATCTAATACATTTCCTAAGGCACCACCGATTATGAAGGATATACTTAGCTTTGAAAGAATTGTAGATTCATTTCGAATTAAACTTAAAAGAAAAATTATAATTAAAATGGAAAGTGAAATTAGAATCCATTTCTGAAAATCCCCTCCTCCAGAAAATAGACCATAGGAAATACCTGTATTAAAAACTAAAATAAAATCCAAATATTCATTAACATATATTTTTTCAACAATACCGTCTTTGAATATTGATATAATTTTGTTTTTACTTAAGAAATCAATTAAAAGGACGCTACCAGATGATACTGCAACAAAAAGATATTCTTTAATTCCCTTTATCATTAATTTCTCTCATTACTTCTGCATCACGAAGACTTAGGTCTGGATATTCCTTATCCGTCCCTACTTCTGGTAGAATTTTCCAAGATCTACTGCATTTGCTACCCTCAGCAATATCACATAGCACAGCAACATCATCAATTTCATCCAAAGTAAATGCATTTGCGGGACCTTTTTCATTTCTCAACTCTGCTTGAGAGGTAATAAATATTTCAGGTAAATCAATATCTTTTAATAGACCAACATAATTGTCATCTGAAATAAAAAGTATTGGTTTTGCTTCAAGACTTGAGCCAATTCTTTTTTCTTTTCTTTCAAGCTCAATTGCTCCAGTAACTACCTTTCTTATTGATCTAATGCTCTCCCATTTTTCAAATAATTCTGAATTATTCCATTCATTTTTAACATCTAAAAATTGCATTTCATGAATAGAATTATTTAAATCAGGAAATCTAGATTTTCTGACTTCTTCTGCAGTAAAACATAAAATTGGAGCAAACCACCTAACCAAATAATCAAAGAGTAAATCAAGAACAGTCCTAGTCGATTTTCTTATATTGCTTTTTGGACTGTCGCAATATAAGCAATCTTTTCTTATGTCAAAATAAAATGAAGAAAGATCAAGGTTTGAAAAATTTAATAATATTTGAAACACTGACTTTAAATCAAAATTTTTATAAGACTCTCTAACTTCATTATCTATTAAGCAAAGCTTATGAAGAATATACCTTTCTAGTTCTGGCATATCTTTATAATCCACAATTTCATCTTCAGAAAATTTATCAAGGTTTCCGAGCAAAAAACGAAAAGTGTTTCTAATTTTTCTATAAGACTCTACATTTGCTTTCATGATATCCTGGCCAACTCTAAGATCGTCTGTAAAGTCGGAAGAAACTACCCACAATCTGATGACATCAGCACCATATTGTTTAATCAAATCTTCAGGTTTTGTAACATTTCCAAGTGATTTAGATTCTTTTTTTCCATCTTTATCAACTACAAAACCATGAGTTAAAACCTTTTTAAAAGGAGCTTTACCTCTTGTTCCACAACCAACAAGTAACGAAGACTGGAACCAACCGCGATGTTGATCTGATCCCTCAAGATATAAATCTGCAGGAATACCTATTCCTTGATTTCCCTCTAATACAAAAGCTTGTGTAGATCCTGAGTCAAACCAAACATCTAAGATATCATCAATTTTTTCCCATTCATCAGAATTATATTTTTCACCCAAAATTTCTTCTGAAGATAACTCAAACCAAGAGTCAGAGCCATTTTCTTTAAAATTATTAAATATTTTTTCGTTTATTTCTTTATCTTTAAGAATTTCTCCAGTTTTTTTGTTTAAAAAGATTGCTAAAGGTACTCCCCATGCCCTTTGACGAGATACAACCCAATCTGGTCTGTTATCTACCATGGATTTAATTCTATTTTTTCCTCTCTTAGGTATCCATTCGACATTCTCGATCTCAGATAAAGATTTATTTCTAAGATCATTTTTTTCCATAGAAATAAACCACTGAGGGGTATTTCTAAATAATAAAGGCGCTTTAGATCTCCAACTATGGGGATATTGATGACGGAGTTTGCCTTTTGCAAATAAGGCATTGCAATTAATTAATTCTCTAATCACTGCACCATTACCATCACCGTAAGAACCATCATCATTATATACTTTCTTTCCAGAAAAGATTTTTACACTTGGCAAATAAACACCTTCATCATCAATCATGAAAGGGACCTCAATTCCATTTTTAGATGCTAAATCATAATCATCCTGACCATGGCTAGGAGCAATATGCACAAAACCTGTTCCTGTTTCATCAGTAACAAATTCACCCTCTAGAAGAGGAATATCAAAATCATAACCAAGAGAATTAAAAGGATGTTGACAAACTAATTTTTCAATCTCGTCAACATTTTGAATAAGATTTACTTTTGTTTTTGATGCTTTTTCTAGGTTTTCCTTGAGTGAGTTATTAATGATTATTTTTTCCCCAATTTTTGCTAAACTGCCTTCTTCTATTTCTATGACCTCATAAAGTCCATATTCATACTTCGATGAAAAGGCAATTGCTCTATTTGCAGGAATTGTCCATGGAGTAGTTGTCCAAATAAGAATACTAGACTCGTCATATGGTTTTTCTTTTGAAGTTAAAGGAAATTTAACCCAGATTGTTGGGGATACATGCTCTTTATACTCTACTTCAGCCTCAGCTAATGCAGTTTTTTCTATAACTGACCACATAACAGGCTTAGATCCACAATACAAATCATCATTCATTAGAAATTTATGAAATTCTCTAACGATAATAGCTTCGGATTCAAATTCCATTGTTGTGTATGGGTTTTCCCAATCCCCAAAAACACCTAATCTTTTAAATTCTTCTTTTTGAACCTTAATCCATTTCTTTGCAAATAATCTGCACTCACTTCTGAATTCATTTATTGGCACTTCTTCTTTTGACTTTCCCTGCTCTCTATACTGTTCTTCAATTTTCCATTCGATAGGAAGACCATGACAGTCCCATCCTGGCCTATAAATTGCATCAAAACCTGCCATTTGTTTAGATTTAACAATTACATCTTTAAGGATTTTATTTAATGCTGTGCCCATATGCACATTACCATTTGCATAAGGAGGTCCATCGTGGAGAATAAACTTTTCCTTACCTTGAGAAGATTTTCTGATAGAGGTATATGTATCTATTTTATCCCAATTCTCTAAAAGTATAGGTTCATTTTCAGATAATTTAGCTTTCATTGGAAGGTTTGTCTTTGGTAAAAGAAGAGTATCTCGATAATCCTTAGTATTTTTTTTATCTGACATTTATTTATCCAATATTTTAATTGCTTTTTTAGAGTCCAATGCAATTTGTTCTTTTAGTAAATCAATACCATCAAATTTTTTTTCTTTTCTGATAAACTCGATAAACGAAACTACTATATCCTTACCATAAATATCTTTTGAAAAGTCAAATAAATAGGTCTCAAGAAGCAATTTTTCACCATCAAAAGTTGGTCTAATACCATAGTTAGATATTCCATTATAACTCATACCATCTATCTCAACTTTAACAGCATAAACACCAAAATTTATTTGCAAAAAATCATTTACTTCTAAATTAGCAGTTGGAAAACCAATTTCTCTACCTCTCTTATCACCTGAAACGACTGTTCCTTTTATTAACCATTTATGGCCAAGCATTTTTTCAGCTTCTTTGAAATCGCCAACCTTTAAAAGATCTCTTACATTTGATGAAGATAGAACAGTTTCATTTTTTTTTTGTTCATCTACAATCTTAACAATAATATTGTTTTGTGCGCATATTCTTTTTAAGTCTTCAATATCTCCAGCCCTATTTTTACCAAATCGAAAGTCATAGCCGACTATTATTGCTGATGGTTTAATTGTTTCAATTATGATGTCATTAATAAATTCTTCGGGGCTTCTTTCGGCCATATTTTTATCAAAATCCAAAACAACGAAGCATTCTATACCAAACTTATTTAACAAAAACTCTTTAGTTTTTAAATCAGATAAATAAAAATTCTCAGAGTTCTTGTTAAAAAATTTTCTTGGATGCGGCTCAAATACAATTACTCCTGAATATGAAGAGTTTTTAATGGATGTTTCTTTAGCAATTTCAATAATCTCTTTGTGACCTAGATGTACTCCGTCAAAATTACCTAAAGCAAAAACCCCTCCTGGTTCTATAGCTTTGTTATCATTTTTTACAACCAACATTAGAAATATCTACCAATTAAATTCATCTATAAAAAATTAGGATATATACCCTTATTTTCTATTGATTCTAAAATTTTATCTTTACTATTATTGGAAAATAATCCTCCAAGCACTAAAATAGAATCCAAACCAATTAAATTTGCTCCCTTAATATCTGTTTCCAATCCATCACCTACAACTAATATATTTTGATTATTTGAAAGGCTTATTTTTTTAATTTTTTCTATAGCTTCATTAAAAATTGGTGAATACGGTTTTCCAATATTTACAACTTTTCCTCCAATTTCTTCATAAGTTTTTGAAATTAACCCAGCACATGGTATTAGTTTTTTTCCACGTTGAACCAAAAGATCAGGATTTGCACATACCAAAGTCATATTTCTTTCTTTTGCAGAATTTAGAAGATCTAAATAATCATTTTCATCTTCATTTTCATCATCAAAAAGTCCAGTAACAAAAATAAAATCTGAGTCATTGAAATCAACCCTTTTAACACTTGTGCCTTCAAATATATTTAAATCTCTATCAGGTCCAATATGATAACAATTATCACCAAATATTTTTTCATTGAGTGATTTCTTTGTTAAATCTCCTGATGTGATTATGTCATCGTAGTATTCACTCTTAAAACCAAAGTTATCTAAAACTGTTTTAACATATGAAGATGGCCTAGGAGCATTAGATAACAGTATAACAAGATTATTTTGTTCTTTGTATTTTAGTAGACATTCATTTATGCCTGGAAAGAGTTCTTGCCCATTATGAATTACCCCCCAAATATCACATATCAAGGCATCATATTGATATGAAATATCAGAAAACCTCTTAACCTCTTGTAATCCTTCAAAACTATTTTCCATTTGCAATTCACTAATGTAACTATCATATTCAGTCAACTATTGGTTCATTTAGTTTTAAAGCTCTGATAAGTTAAAATTGTAAAAAGGAGGAACTTATGAACTTATTTGATTTAAATGGTAAAAATGCACTAATCACAGGTTCAACAAAAGGTATCGGTGAAGCTATAGCAAGGCAATTTTCAAATCATGGAGCAAAGGTCGTTATATCTAGTAGAAAAGAAGATTTATGTGAGCAAGTAAAAGATGACATAAATAGTAAAAAACCAGAAAGCGCAGTTTCTATTCCTTGCAATATTAACCATAAAGAACAATTAGAAAACCTAGTTAATGAAACAAATAAACAACTTGGAGGAATTGATATACTTGTTTGTAATGCAGCCGTTAATCCCTTTTTTGGATCATCATTAAATATCCCAGATGATGCTTTCGATAAAATATTAAGCGCAAATATAAAATCCAATCATTGGCTTTGTAATCTTGCTCTACCTCAAATGATAGAAAAAAAAGATGGTGTAATAATAATTATTTCATCTGTTGGAGGTTTAAAAGGATCGGAGCTTTTAGGTGCATACAGCATATCCAAAGCAGCAGATATGCAGCTAGCAAGAAATATAGCAGTTGAACATGGTCCAAACAATATAAGAGCAAATTGTATTTCACCAGGATTAGTTAAAACCTACTTTGCTAAAGCTCTTTGGGATAACCCTGAAATACTTGAAAACACAACATCGAAAGCACCCCTAAGAAGAATAGGTATGCCAGATGAAATAGCTGGCGCTGCAGTTTTCCTAGCAAGTGACGCTGGTGCTTTTACAACTGGACAGAATTTTGTGATTGATGGTGGTGTAACTATTACATAGGAAGATACTAATGGAAGTTCTATTATTGGGTGAGAAATGTACTCCATATTTATCTATATTCAGTAAAAATTTAGATGAAAGCTGGAAGATCTCTACTTGGAAACCTGAAGAAGGAAGTGATGTTCTAATTGAAAAATATAATTCTGCAGAAATAATTGTTACTGGCTTCGATGCAATGAATACCGGTAATGTCTTTAAATATATTTCAGAAGCAAAAAACTTAAAATTACTTCAAATACCTTTTGTTGGTGTAGATTGGCTTGATAAATCATTTATCCCTTCAAATGTTATGATAGCAAATGCGTCAGGTCATGAAATAGCAATGGCCGAATACACTATTGGTACAATGCTAGCTTTAGCACTAGACCTATTTAATGTTGATAAATCATTTAGAAATGGTTCTTGGGAAAATTGGCCTGGGCTTACACATACAAAATTAATAAATAACGAAATTTTTGGAAAAACACTTGGTATTGTAGGTTATGGATCAATTGGTCAAGAATGTGCAAAAAGAGCAAAAAGCCTTGGAATGAAAGTTATGGGAATAAACAGAAGAATAAAGAAAATACTTCCCCAAAACCTTGATTGGCATGGATCAACTGATGAAATAGATAAATTACTTAGCGAAAGCGATTATGTTTTACTTGCCTGCGATTTAAATGAGACAACACATAATCTTATAAATAAGGAAACACTAGGTAAAATGAAAAAAACTTCTTTTCTCATTAATATAGCTAGAGGAAATGTTTGTAACGAAGATGATTTATACAATTGTCTTAAAAATAAAAAAATCGCAGGTGCGGCAATAGATACTTGGTGGGTATATCCATATTCCGATAAAAAAAATAAAAATCCAATACCATCTAATCTACCTTTTCATGAGTTAACAAATTTAATCATGTCGCCGCATAACTCTTCAAATTCATTGGAATCTGATATAAGAAGAGCTGAGTTTATGTCTAAAAACTTTTTGGCATTTAAAAATAATGATAATGTTCCTGGTTTCGTTTTCTATGGAACAGGTAATAAAGTAGAGGTATAATAATTGATATGAATAATTCAGATAAAAAAATCGAAAGAATAACTGTTTTAGCAAAAGATTTTACACCAGCAGCTATGGAATTTCATAAAAAGAATATGAGTGCAAAAGGTTATAGAATGGAAGGTACTATAGTACCAAGAAGATTTCAAATTATTGAAGGTGTTGATGACGCAAAAGATTTATTTGAAGGTGAAGAATATTATTCAGTTACCTTTGTAAAAGAATAAATTTATTCGAGTATCTTATTCTTTATTTTATCGATTATATCTGAAGTGATGTTTAATTCCTTAATCACAAAATCATCAATTCTAATGTATCTACTTTCTATTTCATTAAACGCAGCATTTATATAATCTATCCTTGCTTCAAAAAGAGGTTTAATTTTCTCTGAAATCACATCATTCCAATTACTCCCTGATGTGGGGCCTTTATAATATTTGTTAGTCAATAAGTAATCTTCAATAATTATATCTTTCTTAACACCCATTAAACCCAATAAAAGCAATGACGCAAAGCCTGTTCTATCTTTACCTGCAAAGCAATGAAAGACTATTGGTATTTCTCCTAAGGCAATATTTTCAAGAAATGAAGAATATTTTTTTTTATGCTGATTTACATATAGAACATAATGACTTTGAAGTGCATTTGCGAGTTCTTGATTAGTAATACCTTCTCTAGATGAAAGCTCCTGGAGATCCTGCGTCCCAAGTGTTTTAATAGGTATATGAAGTAACTTTGGCGAAGATGATTGGTTAAATGGAGATGGATTCTCTATCATTTCATTATCACTTCTAAAATCACAAACAGTTTTTATTCCTAATTTATTAAGGACATTAAAATCTGATGAAGTCAGATTTGATAAATGATCAGATCTATAAATTAAACCTTTTCGAATTTTAGATCCTTCTGATGCTTCATAACCACCCAAATCTCTAAAATTAGTTGCACCTTCAAGTTGAATATTTCTTTCCAATCAAATCTCCTATGGTAGCGGGGGAGGGATTTGAACCCCCGACACGCGGATTATGATTCCGCTGCTCTAACCAACTGAGCTACCCCGCCATAAGATGACATCATTAATCCTTTCAAGATATTAATGTCAACAATACTTATTGAGTTATCCACCCTCCCCCAAGGACTCTTGATGAATTATTTGCATCATAGAAAACACATGCTTGGCCAGGGGAAACACCTTCCACATCTTCGTAAAAGTTTATACATAACTTCTTATTTGAGAAAAACAAATTAGCTAACTTTGGCTCTTGGGTTGAGCGTATTTTTGCTTTTATTTTAATTTTTTTATCTTCTATTTGACTGATATCATCATCTCCAATCCAATTTACATCCCTAACATAAATATCTCTTGTTCTTAAATCATCTTTTGAACCAAGAATTACATCGTGATTGTCTGGATTAATATCAATTACATATAATGGCGCTCCAGTTGCAACGCCAAGACCTTTTCTTTGCCCAATTGTAAAGTTGACTATACCTTTATGTTGGCCAAGTATATTTCCATCAACAGATTTTAAATGGCCGGGCTTGAGATTATTTGGATCAATTTTTTTTAAAATATCAGCATATTTTCCATCTGGAACAAAACATATATCTTGACTGTCTGGCTTATCAGAAACAGTTAAACCAATTTCATTTGCAAAAGATCTTATTTCAGATTTTTTAAAATCCCCAAGAGGAAACCTTAAAAATTCTAGTTGGTCTCTTGTTGTTTTAAATAAAAAATAACTTTGATCTTTTTCTGAGTCTTTTGCACGATGTAATTGGCGATTATGTTCAAAGCCTTGAGATATTATATAATGTCCAGTGATAAGAGCCTTAGCATTTAAACCTTTTGCAGCTTCAAACAAATCATCAAATTTAACTTTTTCATTACACAGAACACACGGTATTGGAGTTTCACCTTTTTGATAGGATTCTGAAAAACTATTAATAACTTTTTCTTTAAAAATATCTTCATAATTTAAAACATAATGAGGGATTCCAAGATCTGCAGCTACTTTTCTAGCATCTTGAATATCCTGCCCTGCACAACAGCTACCTTTTTTACCATTTGAAGATCCTGAGTCATATAATTGTAAGGTTATTCCAATAACAGAATATCCTGCTTTCTTAACCAATGCAGCAGCGACAGATGAGTCAACTCCTCCACTCATTGCCACAACAACTTTAGTCTCTTCTGGCTTTCCCTTTATATCTAAATCAATAATCGGTAACATTTAAAAAAACCTTAATATTTTAAACTCTTATAAAGCACTATAGGTTAATTATTCAATAATTTATAAATAATTTATTGATTTGAAATATGTTATATAACTAACTAATAAAATGAACCAATATAATGAAATAATCAACGAAATGACTTCTTTGTCTTTTTTTGCGGGTGAAGAAATAATGAAGTTTTATCCAAATAAGATTATTTCAGAAAAAAAAGATGACTTTTCTCCTGTTACAGAAGCTGATAGAGCATCAGATAAATTAATTTGCGACAGACTTGAACAGAAATTTCCTGAAATATTATGTATTTCTGAGGAAAGCTATAAAAGTAAAAATTTAACTAAAATTAGTGATATTTTTTTTCTTATAGATCCTCTTGATGGAACGAAAGAATTTATCGAAAAAAATGATGAATTTACAGTCAATATTGCATTAATCATAAACAACAAGACTGAATTAGGTGTTATTTATGCGCCAGCAAAAAGAGAGTTGTATTATACGAATAATGAGAAAAGGTCATATCAACTAAACATAAATAGCAATGAAAATGATGTGAAATTAGAAAATTCAAAACAAATACATGTTTCTAATGAAAAAAAATATCTCATTTCAACTACTAGTAGGTCACATAATAATGAAAAAACTGACAACTATTTGAAAAATTATCAAATCAAAGACAAATTGATATGCGGATCTTCTCTTAAGTTTTGTCTTATAGCAAATGGTACTGCAGATATTTACCCAAGACTTGGTCCTACATGTGAATGGGATACTGCAGCTGGTCATGCAATACTAAATGGTGCAGGTGGATCTTTAAAGAAACTTAATGGTGATAATTTTCTATATGGAAAACTTGATAAAGATTTTTTAAATCCAGAATTTATTGCAACCAATTTTTAAGTCCTATAATATTTTTATAAATTTGGAGTAACTTATGAAATTTAGAAATTATTTTTATATTTTTATTATAGTAATTGCTGGGGTTTATATATTTACACAAACAAACACAGGTAATAAAGAATTAGAAAATAAAAAAGATAAAATTATTAAATCAGATATAGCAAATCCTATATTTGCAAATATTAATCAGGAAAGAATAATAAATGCAGATAATGAACCTGGTTCATGGTTATCGCATGGAAGAAATTACGAAGAGCAAAGATATTCTCCTTTAGTTCAGATAAATAAAGACAATATAGATAATCTTGAATTAGCTTGGTCATTTGATATGAGCAGCACTAGGGCTCTTGAATCAACGCCAATAGTTGTTGACGGTATTATGTTTCTAACAAGTGAGTGGAGTATTGTTTATGCGATAGATGCAAAGACAGGTAATGAAGTTTGGTACTATGATCCCGAAGTTCCAAAAGATTGGGGTAGAAAAGCCTGTTGTGATGTTGTTAACAGGGGAGCGGCAGTTTGGAAAGGTTATGTATATTCTGCCACACTTGATGGTAGATTAATAAAGTTAGATGCTAAAACTGGCGAACTAGTATGGGAAATAGACACCCTTATAGATAGAGCAAGAGATTACACTATTACTGGTGCTCCAAGAATTGCAAATAATTTAATTTTTATTGGTAATGGTGGTGCGGAATATGGGGTAAGAGGTTATGTGTCAGCTTTTGATGTTGATACAGGTAAATTGGCTTGGAGATTTTATACCGTACCTGGTGATCCTTCCCTTCCCTTCGAACATCCAGAAATGGAAATTGCTGCTGAAACCTGGAAAGGTGGTGAATGGTGGAAAATTGGAGGTGGGGGTACAGTTTGGAATTCAATAGTATATGACCCTGAATTTAATCAAGTATACATAGGTGTAGGTAACGGTACGCCTTGGACAAGAGTAATAAGATCACCTGGCGGTGGAGATAATTTATTTTTATCATCAATGATTGCCTTAGATGCAGATACTGGAAAGATGAATTGGTACTATCAAACTACACCAGGAGATAATTGGGATTACACAGCCGTACAGGATATGATGTTAGCCGAAATTGAGATTGATGGTTACAAAAGAAAAGTTATTATGCAGGCTCCAAAGAATGGTTTCTTTTATGTCTTAGATAGAAAAAATGGTGAGCTCTTAAGAGCACACAAATATGCAGAAGTAAATTGGGCCACTCATGTTGATATGGAAACCGGAAGACCTGTTGAAAATAAAGATAAAGATTATCTAGAAGAAAAACAATGGATTCTACCTGGGGCTCTAGGGGGTCATAACTGGCAAGCAATGTCATTTGATCCTGATTTGGGATTAGTCTATATCCCTACCCAAATTGCACCAACTATATACAAAATGACTGAAGAATGGCAGAAAACAGGAAAACTAAAATACAAGCCAAACTCATGGAATACAGGCGTTGAGTTAGGAAAGTATTTAGATTTAGCCTTAACAACTCCAGATGTTCCTATTCCTACTGGCTCATTACAGGCATTTGATCCAATAAGTGGTGAAACTAGATGGGAGGTCATGTACCCCCAACATTGGAATGGCGGAACTATGTCAACAAAATCTGGTATTACATTTCAAGGTAATGGAATGGGCACTCTTAACGCATATGACTCTTTTTCAGGTGAGCTAGTATGGTCAAAAGATATTCAGACAAGCATGTTAGCTCCTCCAATAACATTTATGATAGATGGAGAACAATATATTGCTATTTTAGCTGGAACTGGTGGAGGGAATAATCATGGTGGAGATACCCTAGGTTTTCATGCTGAGCACTTAGCATCATTAAAATATGGAAATGCTGGTAGATTATTAGCATTTAAATTAAATGGTGAACTAACTTTACCAAGATTAGATTTATTAGAAAAGATAATACCTGAGCAACCATTTTTACAATCAACTGAATTTCAAATTTCAAGAGGAACAGAACTCTATGGAGAATATTGTGCTTTTTGTCATGGTACAGCTGTAAGAGCAGGACCAGCTTTACCGGATTTACGCATGATGAATAACGATAGCCATGAATTATTTAAGGAAATAGTTTATGAAGGAATTTTAAGTGAAAATGGTATGTCATCTTTTTCTGATGTTTTATCAGAAAATGATGTTGAAAGTATTTATCATTACATTGTAAAAACAGCTTCAGTAGATAGACAAATTCAATTAGAACAAAATAATTAGAAAATTTTAGAGGTTTACTATGGGACATCCAAGCTTAGGAAAAGGATCAGCTACCGCAATAAATATTATTGCAATACTAACCTTATGTTTACTTGTTTTATATAAGATTGTTTTAAGTACTGAAAAAAGTGTCGTTAAAGAAATTAACATCAATAAAGAAATATCACTTAAAAAAGATGAACTATACGGAAATATCAACACTCAAAGGATAATTAATTCTAATAGTGAACCGCAGAACTGGCTTTCACATGGTAGAAATTATCATGAGCAACGTTACTCTCCACTTGATAAAATAAATACTGAAACAGTCAAAGACTTGGAATTGGAGTGGTCATTAGATATGGGCACAACTCGAGGTCTCGAAGCAACACCTATAGTAGATAATGGAATAATGTTTGTGTCCAGCACCTGGAGTGTTGTTCATGCAGTTGATGCTAGAACTGGGGAAGAATTATGGGTTTATGATCCAAATGTTCCAAGAAGTTGGGCACGTAAAGTCTGTTGTGATGTTGTTAATAGAGGTGTCGCTGTATGGGAAGGCAAAGTATATTTTGGAACTATTGATGGGCGCCTTATTAGTTTAGATGCAAAAACAGGAGAACTATTTTGGGAAATAAATACCCTTATTGATACAGATAAAGATTACACTATTACTGGCGCACCAAGGGTAGCAAATGGTTTGGTTTATATTGGAAATGGTGGTGCTGATATGGGCGGAGTTAGAGGTTATGTGTCAGCTTACAATACAAATGATGGTAGTTTGAAATGGCGCTTTTTTACTGTTCCTGGCGATCCATCATTACCGTTCGAGCACCCTGAACTAGAAATGGCAGCAAAAACTTGGACAGGTCAGTGGTGGACAATGGGTGGTGGTGGAACAGTATGGAATTCAATAGTCTACGATCCCGAGTTTAATCAGTTATATATCGGGACCGGTAATGGCTCTCCATGGAATCAACAAATAAGATCTCCCGAAGGTGGTGATAATTTATTCCTTTCTTCAATTGTCGCATTAGATGCTGATACTGGTAAAATGAATTGGTATTATCAAACAACACCTGAGGAAAGGTGGGATTATACAGCTACCCAAGATATTATGCTGGCTGATCTTGAGATTGATGGCGCAAACAGAAAAGTCTTAATGCAAGCACCAAAAAATGGTTTCTTTTATGTAATTGATAGAAAAACTGGCGAACTTCTCAGGGCTAATAACTATGTAAGGACAAATTGGGCTACCCATATTGATCTAGAAACAGGAAGACCTGTTCTTAATCCTGATAAAGACTATTATGAGAAAGCAGTTTGGATGCTACCTGGAACTTTTGGAGGTCATGGCTGGCAAGCTATGTCTTACGATCCCAAACAAAAAATAGTTTTCATACCAATTATGGAAATTGCAGCAGTTCATAAAGTAAAGGAGACATTTGCAGAAACTGGCTTATTTAAAATGCAACCTGGAACAGTAAATACTGGTACTGAATTTAATTTATTCCAAACAGTTCCAGATATGTCTGATGGTGAGAGTATTCCTCCTATCACAGGTGATCTTATTGCCTTTGACCCTTTAACTGGTGAAACTAAATGGAAAGTAAAACATGAACAATTTTGGAATGGAGGCCCTCTTACAACTGCAGGAAATTTAGTTTTTCAGGGTAATGGTTCAGGATTCTTTCAAGCTTATAATGCAGAAAATGGTGAATTACTATGGTCAAGAAATACATGGGTAGGAATAATGGCACCTCCAGTTACATATATGATTGATGGACAACAATATATTAGTATTTTAGCCGGTGATGGAGGGGCAAGTAATTTTCTTGGAGATAATTTTGGTGAATGGGAAGGCAAAGTAGCGTCAATAAAATATGGCAATTATGGCAAACTATTAACATTTAAGTTAGGTGGAAAATCAAAAATTGAGGCATTACCTGAGAGGGATCTGACAATTCCTCAGCAACCAATATTAAATGCTAGTCTTGAGAATATAAATGCTGGTTTAGATATATATGCAAATTACTGTGCTATTTGTCATGGAAGTGGTGTTCATGGCAAAACTATCTCTGATTTAAGATATATGAGTGAAAGTACGCATGAAAATTTCAAAAAAATAGTTTTTGATGGAATGCTAGAGGACAATGGTATGAAAGGTTTTTCAGATATATTAACGGAACAGAATGTTTTTGAGGTTCACTCTTACATTGTCGATGTAGCAACAAGAGAAAGAAACGCTCAATTAAATAAAAACTAATCTTTAGAAGGTAATCTTGTTATTGGTGGATCTATTAACTCAAGCATCCATTCATCATCAACAGAATAATATTTATTTCCCTCTTTAAGCTTTTCCTCGAGACCGGTTTCATTTAACCCATCTAATTCTTCAGTGTCTACTTTTTCAAATTTATAGATTTGGTATTTCTCTGCATCTGAAAATGCTTCACAATATCTTCTATCATAAGGAAATTCACTAATCTCAGGGACAACATTAAAACTATCGCCCTCTTCTTTTCGATAAATGACGAACATTTTACCTAATGTATTTTCAATCTTATTTGGTTCAATACAATCATGGGCTATATAAATAAATCTATCTCCCTCTACAAATGCTAACTTAGTTATTCTTGGCTTACCAAGCATTTCATCTATTAAATTGTAAGAAAGTATAAATAAAAAGAAGGCAATAAGAATTAAACTTAATTTGAAAGTTAGAGAAAAACGAGAATAAAAAACAAACAACAACAAGAATGAGAAGGATAAAGCGAAAAGAACAGCAACTGTAATTGAATCCGGATTCATTGTTTAAGGATCCCGTTTTTAGTAATTAAAAGTTTCTCTATGAAACTTAAATCTTCGACATTACCTTTATCATCAAGGAAAAGACGAACAGCAGTCAATTCATGTCCTGTTTTTGTTAAAAAGTGATCTCCAAAATATACAGTTTGTACTCTTGGATTAATTTTTTCAATTTTAACCTTAGTTTTTAATGGAACTACAAAATTTGCTTTATAATGCAAGAGATTAATAACATATTCACCACCCATAATACCTCTAATTGTTACAATTTCTTGGTTTGAGGGGTTTTCAATATTTTTTCCATCAATCGTTATTCTATCGGCAAGCGTACCTCTATCATCTCTATCAAGGTGCATTAGTCCATCTTCTTTGTTTTGAAAATAAACAACATTTCCTTTTGGATCTTCAACTATTAAATCAACATCATCAGGATGATAATCATCCCACTCAACTGAAATTATAAATTCTGCTTTTGACTCAATATTTCCATCTTCTAAAGGTTTTTGTATTAGAGCAAATGAAATAAAAAACATAAAAGCAAAACCCAAAAGCGCATTAAATAATAAATCAGTAAATGCGTCTCCGCTGCTATCATCATTAAAAATTACTTTATCTCTCAAGTTATTCTTCCGTATAAAAAGATAATTCATTAATTAGTGTTGCAACATTTGCAGATGCTATTTGAAATTCAAGTCGAATAAGAATGCTTGAAATTAAACCAGTTAATGTTGTGTATAAAGCTACAGCCATTCCAGAGCTCATCGCAGATAATGCTAATTTTAATTCTTCTGGGCTTGTATTGTTAAGCTCTGAGATAGGTTGTAGCATTAGAATAAAACCAATCACTGTCCCTAATAAACCTAATTTTAAAGATATGTCTGCAGCCATCCATCCATAACTTAGTTTTTTTGCATATTCTGCTTCAAAAATTCTTAACAATAACTCTTTGTCCTCTCCTTGTTTAAGTGAGTATATATATTTATTAATGGATAAAATTTTTTTTGATTTAACGTTGTTAGCGAGAATGGATTTTTCAAAATAAATATTTCGAGAAATATAAATCCAATAGACCGATACTATTACCCAAAGAATTAAAATTGCTTTAGATATATGGCTTTTATCGCCCTCTAAAACAATAGCTACCAACCCTTGGTCATTGAGAACCCAGAAACCGAAAAGAATTAAAACCAAAAGAAGAAGAGATCGAAGTAAACCTGTCGATTTTGGTTGTTCAAAATTTGTCATTGCTTATCTTGCCTTTATTGAAAATTTATAGCTAATTATAAACCTTATTAATTAATTATCGCGAATAATGTATAAAATTGCTAATATAATGCAACAGAGGTTTTAAAAATGGAAGAAAAGACTCTTATACAGAATGGAGTTATCATTGATGGAACTGGTGCAAAACCCAAGAAAGAGTCCATCCTTATTGATAACTGTAGCATTAAAGCAACAGGTAAAGATGCAGATAAACTTGCTGACAGTAATGATGTCATCAAAATAGATGCCTCCGGTAAAACAATAATGCCAGGTCTTATTGATGCACATATACATGTGACTTTTGATGAACCATCCTCAAATGATGAATTATTTTTCCATAGAAGAGAAGCTTTATCAGCTATTATAGCAGCATATAATGCAAAAAAAGTTCTTTATGCAGGAGTTACTGGTTTTTGTGATCCTGATAGTCTTCATAGTATCGGTGTTGATTTAAGAGATGCAATCAAAAGTGGGTATGTAGAGGGACCAAGAATGTCTGTTGGAGGAAATGCATTATTAACATCTGTTGGTGGAACAGCTGGAAGATTAATTCCTGATGAGGGTTTAAGAGGCTACGCAAGGATTGTTCAAAATAAAGATGAGATTGTAACTGAGGTTAGAAGACAAATTAAAAATGGAGTCGATTGGATTAAAATTCATGTTACAGGTTTAATCCCTAATCAAAAAGAAGAAGGCGAAATTTCCGTTTGGTCATTTGAAGAGCTAAAGTTAGTTTGCGATTTAGCTCATGATTTAGGAACACCAGTAGTCGGGCATGTCAGAAATGCCAAAGGCGTTAAAGACTGTATAAAAGCAGGTATGGATATGATTTTACATGCTACTTTTATGGATGAAGAGGCAATTGACTTAGTTTGCGAGACAAAAACACCAATTGTGCCTACTTTCACATTTCAAGCAAATCTTGCTGATTTTGGCGAAGCAATTGGCGCTTCCGAAGATTATCGTCAAATCTTTAAAAAAGAAATCGATGATAACGCAGAAATATTTAAAAAAATACATGATGCTGGAGTACCTCTTCTTTGTGGAACAGAAAGTGGTTTTTCAATTACTCCTTATGGAGAGTGGCACTATAGAGAGTTAGAGGTATTTATTAAAGATATTGGTATGACAAACCTAGAGGCAATCACTTGCGCTACAAAGAATGCCGCTAAATCAATTAAAATGGAAAATAAAGTTGGAACTATTGAAAAAGGAATGTTAGCAGATTTTCTTGTTGTTGATGGTGATCCACTTAAAGACATTACAGTCTTAGGTGACAAAACAAAATTATCTAATATTTTCTTAAATGGTAAAGAAATAAAAAGAGAAGAAGAAATTAAAGATATTACACCACCTCAAGGATGGCGATTATCGCCCTACTCTGATGGAATTTTAACTCAGGAACTTGCCAAAAAATAAAAATGAAAGAATTTAACTTCACTAAATACGAAGATGCTATCAAGATCTATCGGGAAAAAAATCTCATGCAAGCCCTATATGATGAGGGTGAAATTATTATGGATCAGGTTTTAGTTTGTCTGCATGGAGATGATCATAGAAAAAGAAGAAAAGTTGAAAATAAAGTTTTTTCTCGTGAAACCTTCAGACTTTATGAAACCGATATTTATCCACTAACATTAGATCAAACTATACAACCTTTTTTAAAAAAGGGTAAAATGGATTTAGTAGATTTTGGTTTTAGAGTATTATTAAACCTAACAGCAGATTTTTCTGGTGTAGATAGGCCTGAAAAATCTCCTGAAGAAACTGAAACACTTATAAAGTTGTTAAGAATATTTGCCTCTGGAGCTACTTTGGCACATTCAACTCGGGATAGAGATGAAGTGAAAGAAGAAATTAAAGTTGCTCTTAAAGAATTTGAAAGTAAATTTCTTGGTCCTTCAATAAAAAGGCGTGAGGAATTAATTAAAAATTCGAATGAAAATGAATTACCGACAGGAGTTCTTCTTAATCGCCAAGATATACTAACAGCATTATTGAATAATCAAGACAAATTACAGTTACCATATGATGTTTTGATGAGAGAAATAGCGTTTTACTTGCTTGCAGGCGCCCAGACATCTATTCATTCTTTAGTTCATACCTTTCACGAGATTATGCAGTGGGTTGAAAAAAATCCAGATAAGAAAAAAAATATATATGATCCAATATTTGTTCAAAAGGCAGTTCATGAAAGCACAAGACTTCATCCATCAAGTCCAGTTGCTTGGAGAAAACCAACATGTCCGGTTCACCTCCCAAATAATGAAGAGGCAAAGGAAGGAGATAAGGTTATTATTGATTTATATACCTGTAATAGGGATGAGGACATGTTTGGCGAAGATGCTAAAGAATTCAATCCAAATAGGACTGCCCCAAGTGGACAAAATGTATATGGTCTATCTTTTGGATTGGGTATGCACTCCTGCATTGGTAGAAATCTTGCAGCAGGTGTGGTTCCAAAAGAAGATACAGACCCTAATGACCATCATTACGGAACAGTCGCCTTAATTCTAAATAAATTATTTGAGCACAATGCACAACCTGACCCCGACAATTCTCCAAAAATGGATGAGAAAACAAAAAGGCCAAATTGGGGATATTATCCGATAATTTTTGATGTTTAGAAGGTTTAAATTTGACCCAATTTAAGATATCTGATTACGAAACAATTAAAAATGCAATGGTTAATAGAGATCTTAAGCAAGCCCTTTACGATGAAGGAAAAGTTATTATGGATGGGGTTCTTTTAACTCTTCATGGAGAAGAGCATCACAAAAGAAGAAAATTAGAGCATAAAGTTTTTCAAAGAGACTATTTCAAATATTACGAGCAGGAACTTT
>CACLQD010000016.1 GCA_902609025.1 uncultured PS1 clade bacterium | reverse complement strand
GTGAAATTTGACTCAAATGGATCTATATTTCCATCAGCACTCACTATTTTACAGGCTAATCTAAAAATATTTAATTTTAGGTTTTCATCACAATTATCATTAACTATTTTCGTCCATTTATAGATATCTGCAGAAAAATCTTCCTCTTCAATTGCTCTAGAATATAAATTATCAAATTCATCCTCTTCAATATTCAAATCAGTGATTGCAATATCTTTTATCATATCTAATTCTAATTCATCCTTATTTCCGTCAATTGAGGAAGCTCTCAAAAGTATAGCTATAATTGCTATATTAAGATCCGAATTATCAGTTATGTCAGCAGTTTTCTCCTCTGTACTGAAAAGGTTTTTTATAAATTTCATCATTTTTTATCTCATCATCTATAAAATTTTGTAATGTTCTTGAGCACTTTTATAGTCTAATCTTCTTTTTGTAAAACCATTAACCAAAACAACTAGTGTTTGTTTATTAATATTTATAGTAATTATATCTCCTGATTTTATTTTTATAGATGGTTTATAAATTTTACATTTATTAATTCTTACATTTCCCTCTTTTATAATTTTTTGAGAGATACTTCTGGTTTTAGTAAGCCTAATTCTATAAAGCCAATTATCAATTCTTTGCTCAGACATTTGAATATTATTTTGTATATCTATATTTCTCATATATTGGATAATTTATCTTTTAGCTTTTTAATGTCTGTGTCCTTAAAAATACTATTTTTAGATTTAGAAGGATTTACTCTATAAGATTTTTTTTGTGTATATAGTTTCCTAGTTTTTTTTATATCGGCAAACCATATAATTTTTTTTGGATCATCATCATCTTTTTTTATTATGTAACCAAGATTATTGAGTAAATTTTTAAATTCTTGTGCGGAAGTTCCTAATAAGGAAATCATTTTATCGTTTATGTGAAATTGATTTCTATTTTTATTATTTTTTATATTTTCATAAATTATTCTATCAAGTCTTTCTAGGATATCAATTCTAACCACATAATTACCTAAAACCTTATATCCACTGTATTTATATAGATTCTTGAATACTTTTTTATTTATTGTACAAGATGTGATTCCTGGTTTAGGCAATGCATTGATTTGATTTTTGATTTCTTCCAGTTTTAAATTTATTTTATTGTAAATTATCCAAAGGCCAGGAATTATTGAAGTATATTGTGGTTTAAGTACATTGTTAATATAAATAGAATATTTACCAATTATAATGCCATATTTTTTTAACTTTCTTCTTGATTCTATATCTAAATTATCTATTTCTCTATTCATACTTTTGCGATCAATTATACCTAATTCTTGAACAATTCTATAAGCTATACCCTTTTCTTGCTTCTTAAGATCGGATTTTTCTAATTTTATTAAGCTGAATAAGTCTTGGTTAATTTTTCCATTTATCCAGTTTAAGATAATACTTTTTAATGGTTTTGTTAAATTCTCTTCAATACCAAACTCAATAAGTAATTCAATATCTGGCTTCAGTATGTTTTTGCCCTTTACTAATCTGGCTATAGGTTCATTTTTATAGTTAATAATTAAAGTATTATCTAAACTAAGATCACTTGATTGAGCTTTGATAATTTTTGCTATTCTATTTTTTATTTCATTTGTAATTATTGAATTAAGTGTATTTTGTATTTTTTTATTTGTGATATTTGTTTTTGATAAAAATTTAAGTCCTTCAATTTTACCATAGTAATCAGAATTAACCGTCACATCACCATTGTCATTAATTCCGGCTAAATATTCTTTTTGATTATCAAATTGTTGAAAGAGTTTCTTAGAGTCAACATCCACAAATCTTTCAGTAAGTGCTTGATGCAGATAGTCTGATAAGTCATCTTCTATATTTCTAGTTTTAACTTGCCAATCATGAGAGTTTGTTACCCAATTTGATTTATTTGCTACAAATGACCAAGTGCGAATTTCTGATAGTTTCTCAGATATAGAATAGATATCATCTAAATTTCCTGCATTAAGTCTTTTTGTATATTTATCCAGCACTTCATCAGATAATTTACCTTTTTCAAGTAAGTGAAAATATATATTTTCAATTGCATTATGATGGTAGATCTCATTATTCTGTCTAAAATCAGGAATCTGACATAATTCCCAAAAAAGCTTAAGATTATCTTGATTATCAAGAGATTTCCTAACTTTCTCATTCTCAGATAATTTCTTTAATGTTTTAAAGTCCTCTGCAGGAGGTGGTTTTTTTAATAAGTGATTTCCAGAATCTATCTCTAAAGAATAAATTAGCTTTTCTAAATTATCGTAATTTAATTTGTTGTTTCTCCAAAAAGCAAATTTCTTTTTTTCATATTCGTGATTTTCAATCGCTAAGATACTTTTTATATCTAAATCATTTACCTCTGCAGTAACACCAAATGTACCATTTTTTTTATATCTTCCAGCTCTACCAGCAATCTGACCTAATTCATGAGCATTTAAATTTCGATATTGTTTTCCATCGAACTTTCTGTTTTCAGCAAATACAACATGGTTTAGATCTAAATTTAATCCCATGCCAATTGCATCTGTTGCAACAATATAATCAACCTCTCCATCTTGATACATTTTAACTTGTGCATTTCTTGTTCTAGGGCTTAGGGCCCCCATAATTATAGCTACACCACCTTTATGTTTTCTTAAAACCTCTGCAATTGAATAAACGGAATCCATAGAAAAGGCTACGACAGCACTTCGTCTCGGAAGGTTAGTAATTTTTTTATATCCAGAATATGATAGTTTTGAATATCTTGATCTGTTGACAAATTTTATTTTTGGTACGAGTTTTTTTATTAATTTTTCAACAGTATCGGAACCCATTAAAAGAGTTTCATGCATTCCTCTCATTTGAAGGATTTTTTCTGTGAAAGCATAACCTCTCTCTGGATCGTTCAATAATTGTATTTCATCGATTGCAACAAAATCTACTGGAATATTTGTAGGCATAGATTCTACTGTACAAATCCAATATTTTGGATTTTGAGGAATAATTCTCTCCTCACCAGTAATCATTGCAGTTCTAGAAGGCCCTACCTTTTTAGAAATTTTGTCAAAAACTTCTTTTGTTAGTAACCTTAGTGGAAGTCCAATAATTCCTGACTGGTAAGATGTCATTCTCTCTATTGCGTAAAATGTTTTACCGGTATTTGTGGGACCAAGTGCAGCGTTAATATTCATAATCTTTTTTTACGGAATTATATTAATTATTCAAGCTCAATAAATCATGTTGTTATATACTACATATAGTATTTTGTATATTTGAGTTATATGGATATGAAGGGAACATTACATGACCGAATCACTTACACTATTGTTTTCTTGTTCTGTTCTATACTACATTTTGTATATATATATTTGCAAAACACTAATAAATAAATATAACAAAAATATTTTTTTTCATGTAATCTTTTTATCAAAAATGGAGTAGAAGTTGGATTTTGATATACCTAAAGATATTCAGAAATATTTAAATGAACTAGATGATTTTATTGAGAGAGAAATTAAACCTTTAGAAAATAAAGATGACAATATTAGATTTTTTGATCATCGCAGAGAAGACTCAAGAACTGATTGGGATAGAAATGGTTTACCTTCTGAGGATTGGGAGTCTTTATTACATGAAATGAGATTAACCGCAGATAAAGCTGGACATCTTAGGTACGGGCTACCAAAGGAATACGGTGGAAAGAATGGTTCAAATCTATCAATGGCAATTATTAGAGAGCACTTAGCACAAAGAGGTCTTGGTCTTCATAATGATCTTCAAAATGAAAACTCAATAGTAGGAAATTTTCCTCAAGTTTTGATGTTTAGAGATTTTGGAACTGAAAAACAAAAAGATGAATTTATTAATGGTATGCTTGCAGGAACTCATAGAATCGCCTTTGGTTTAACTGAGCCAGATCATGGCTCTGACGCTACATGGATGGAAACTAGAGCAGTTCCAGAGCAACGTGATGGAGTAGATGGCTGGTTAATCAATGGATCAAAGACTTGGAATACAGGAATTCATAAAGCAAATTATGATATGATTTTTGCAAGAACAAACGGAGATGATGGATCAGCGTTAGGAATTACTTGTTTTCTTGTTCCAACAAATAATGAGGGCTTCATTGTTGAGGAGTTCTTATGGACTTTCAATATGCCAACTGATCATGCTTTAATTAGTCTTAAAAATGTTTGGGTTCCAGACGATGCAATTTTTGGAAAATTGGATAGAGGTTTGGAATTAGCACAACATTTTGTTCATGAAAATAGAATTAGACAAGCTGCTTCAGGGGTTGGTGCAGCACAATTTTGTATAAATGAAAGTGTAAAATATGCAAAAGAGAGAAAACCATTTGGTAAGCCATTATCGACAAATCAAGCCATACAGTTTCCGTTAGCAGAACTCAACACCGAGTGTGAGCTGATTAGGAATCTAGTTTATAAGACTGCTTGGCAAATGGACCAAATGACTAAGCCTGAAGTTGCAATTCATCTATCTGATAAGGTTTCAATGTGCAACTATAGAGCAAATAGATTAGTTTGTAATGCTGCTGATCAAGCTATACAGGTGCATGGTGGAATGGGCTATTCAAGATATAAGCCTTTTGAGCATATATATCGGCACCATAGGAGATATCGTATTACAGAGGGTTCAGAAGAAATACAAATTCGAAAAGTTGCAGGTCATTTATTTAAATTCATTAAAGGTAAATCATAATATGAAAATTATAATCTTTATCCTTTTTAGTATTTTCAGTTTTAATTATGGATATTCACAGCTTTCTATTGATACAGATATTAAAATCTTAAGAGCCCAATCAGATGAAGGAAATGCTGAAGCTAAATTTTTTCTCGGAGCACTATATTATAGTGGTCAGGGTGTTGAACAAGACTTCTCGAAAGCATTAAAACTTTTTGAAGAGTCATCTAATTCTGGCTATACAAGCGCAACATATAACTTGGGTGTTATTTATGCAAAAGGACGAGGGGTTGAAATTGATGAAGACAAAGCAATACAATTTTATGAAAAAGCTGCATTAGGAGGTTTAGATAGAGCTCAATATGTATATGCCACTTGGTTAAGAGATGGAAAAGCTACTGAAAAGAATTTGGCTTTGGCTATGGATTTTTTCAAAAGATCATCTTTACAGAACTATGGCCCAGGTCTTTTAGAAGTTGCCAAAGGTTATGAAAATGGATTTTCTGGGAGAAGGGATTACAGAGAGGCTGTTAAACTATATAGGCAAGCGAGAGCACATGATGATGGCAAAGATAATTATACTTATTATAATGCTACTTATAGACTTGGCTTATTATATATGAAGGGGCTTGGTGTAGAGCAAGATAAGAGAAAAGCTTTGAGGTTTATTCGTGAAGCAAGTGAGAATAATGTTATTGAAGCTATAAATTATTTAAAAAACATATCAAAAAATTAATTTTCTTAAACTTGACTGGAATGAATTAGACATATAAAAACTCTTTTAGTTTAAGGATAATATCATGGCAAGAGTATGTGAACTTAGTGGTAAGAAAGTAATGACTGGCAATAATGTTAGCCATGCAAAAAATAGAACTAAAAGAAAATTTCTTCCTAATCTAAACAATGTAAGCTTAGTAAGCGAAAAATTAGATCTTACAATTAGGTTTAAAATTAGTGCTAATGCTTTAAGATCTGTTGAACATGCTGGAGGTTTGGATAATTTTCTTATAAAATCAAAAGATAATAACTTATCTCCTAAAGCAAAAAAACTTAAAAATAAGATTCTCAAAAGTTAGGAAACAAGTCTCATTTTTTTTCCTAATTTACCATTATGATTTTCATCAAATAAATCTGCTAATTGTTCCGTAATCGCACCACCAAGTTGTTCAGCATCCACAATTGTTACGGCTCTTTTATAATATCTATTTACATCATGACCAATACCAATTGCGACTAATTCAATTGTGTCATCTTTCTCAATTTTAGAAATCATATGTTTTAAATGTCTTTCAAGGTAATTTCCTGCGTTTACTGATAAAGTAGAGTCATCTACTGGAGCCCCATCAGAAATTACCATTAAAATCTTTCTTTGTTCAGACCTCATTTGCAATCTTTTATAAGCCCAATCTAATGCCTCACCATCAATATTTTCTTTTAAAAGACCTTCTCTTAACATGAGGCCTAAATTTCTTTTAGATCTTCTCCAAGGTTCATCTGCTGTTTTATATATAATATGCCTTAAATCATTTAATCTTCCAGGGGCAGGTAATTTACCCTCATCTAACCATTTTTCTCTTGATCTTCCGCCTTTCCAGGCTTTAGTTGTAAAGCCAAGTATCTCTGTTTTTACTGCACATCTTTCGAGAGTTCTTGCAAGAATATCTCCACACATTGCTGCAATGGTTATTGGCCTTCCTCTCATTGAGCCAGAATTATCAATTAATAAAGAAACTATTGTATCTTTAAATTCGATATCTTTTTCCATTTTAAAAGATAATGGTGATGTTGGATCAATAATTACTCTTGTAAGCTTAGATACATCTAAAAGTCCTTCTTCAAGATCAAATTCCCATGACCTATTTTGCTGAGCAAGAAGTTTTCTCTGTAGTTTATTTGCAAGTCTAGTTACAGCACCTTGAAGATGTTGTAATTGTTGATCTAAATATTCTCTTAATCTATCTAATTCATCAAGTTCACATAAATCTAAAGCTTTAATTTCCTCATCAAATTTATTAGTAAATATTCTGTATGGAATTTCTCTTTTTTTATTCTCTTCTGCTTCTTGGTTTCTTATAGCTTTAGTTAATTCTTCATTATCAATATCTTCTTCATCGCCTATTTCAATCATATCACTTTGAATTATTTCTTCATCATCACTCATATCCATTTCTGATGAATCTGGCGATTGCTCACTAGATTCATCATTTTGATCTTGTTCCTCTTCCTGATTATTTGATAATTCTTCGTCTTGATTTGTATTATCATTATCATCATCAGGTTCGTCTCCTAATTCGTCTCCTAATTCTAATTCTCCTATTAATTTTCTGATAATTTTTGCAAAAGCTAACTGGTCATCAATTTCATTTGATAAATTATCAATTGTTTTTTCTGCTCTTTCCTCTATCCAATCTTTCCAGGCTTCAATAGTAGGCTTTGTTTCATTTATTACCTCACCTGTAAGCTTTTCTCTTACAATATAATTTAATGCTTCTATGAAATTCTCTTCACCTTCTTTTTTTGTATAACCCAATTCTTTTCTTTTTAATTTTGTTCTTTCCATTTGATATAAATTTTTTGCAACACCTGCCATTTCTTTTGATCCAATTGCTTCACAACGAATTTTTTCAAGTGAATTAAATATTTCACGTGCTTTTTGGCCCTCAGGTAAGTATTTTTTTGATACATCTTCTTTATGATGCGCAAGATATAAGGCAATTGAGTCAGCTTCTCCTCTTAAAGAATTTAGTTGCTTACTGCTCATACTTTTATTTGGCAACGGTAGTCTTGCCTTAAGACCGTTAACGCTTCCTGTTTCAGCTCCAAAACTTACAGTTAATTCATCTTCTTTTGAAATGGAGCGCATAGCCATTGTGATCGCTCTCTTAAATTCATCAAGATCATTTTGATTATTTGATTTCATTTTCCTCTTCTTTTGAAGTGGATTCGTAATCTTTCAGTTCCTCACCAAAGCATCTTTGGTAAAACTCAGCAACGGTATGTCTTTCGAGCTCATCACATTTGTTAAGAAAAGTTAATTT
This sequence comes from uncultured PS1 clade bacterium, assembly GCA_902609025.1. GTDB lineage: Bacteria > Pseudomonadota > Alphaproteobacteria > MED-G09 > MED-G09 > AG-430-B22. The sequence continues at coordinate 12,317 of CACLQD010000016.1, read as the reverse complement.
AAAACTTAATCCAACGTCATCAAATATTTCTGAATTTTGTGCCCATGTTAAAACAGTTCTTGGACTCATAACCGTTGATATATCTCCATTAACAAAACTATTTCTTGTTAGTTCAGCAACTCTTATCATTTTTGATATAATTTCTTTACCACCCTTATTGTTAAAAGATTTTGCTTTAGTTGAGACTATTCCTAGTTCATCTTCGTGGGGTAAATAATTTAATGCACTCACAATTGACCATCTATCCATCTGGCCTTGGTTAATTTGTTGAGTACCATGATATAGACCAGTTGTATCGCCTAGGCCAACTGTATTTGTTGTTGCAAAAAGTCTAAAAAATGGATGTGGTTTAATTATTCTATTTTGATCTAATAATGTTAATTTACCAGCGATTTCTAGAATTCTTTGAATAACAAACATAACATCTGGTCTTCCAGCATCATATTCGTCAAAAACAAGAGCAACTGGGTTTTGTATGGCCCATGGCAATAAACCCTCACGAAATTCTGTTACTTGTTTTCCGTCTTTTAAAACAATCATGTCTTTACCTACTAAATCAATTCTACTTATGTGACTGTCTAGATTTATTCTTACACATGGCCAATTTAGTTTGGCTGCAACTTGTTCAATATGTGTTGATTTACCAGTACCATGATATCCCTGTATCATGACACGCCGATCGTGTTTAAATCCTGCTAAAATTGCTAAAGTTGTATCTTTATTAAAAAGATAATCTTCATCAATTTCGGGAACATAATCATTTGTTTTTTTGTATGCAGGTATAGTTAAATCCGAATCAATACCGAACATTTTTTTCGCTGAAACTTCTGTATCAGGACTACCTATATCTATCTCTTTATTTGTATCAGTACTCATTACTATTTCCTTTAAACTAAATTATATGATGTTTTATCAGAATTAAAAAAAAAGTTAACATAAACCTGAAGTTTTTAATTGATTATAAGCATTAATTATAACTTTAAGTTTTTCTTCGTTTTTCTTATTTTTCCCATTGATATCAGGATGAAGTGATTTAACTATCTCTTTAAATTTATCTTGTATTTCTTTTTTTGATGGTTTTCCTTTTAGGCCTAATTCTTTTAAAGCCAAGTTTGTACTATTTTTGCCTTTGTCATATGGTTTATTATTTTTATTTTTTTCTTCTTCAAAAAATCCAAAAGGATCATCAAATTGATTATCTGAATAAAATTCAAAAAAATCTTTTTTTGATGCATTATGGTTTGAGCCCATCTTCCATGTTGGTCTATGTCCGGTAATTGATGATATTTGAAAATCAATAATTTCATCCTCTGTCATATCTGAAAAGAAATTATAATTTTTATTATGAAGTCTGATATGATCAATACAATAAAAGTTTGTCTTACCATTTTTATTTTTGGCAATATATTCCCCAGGCTCATTACAACCTAAATTATCACAAGTTTTTGAATGATCTCTATTTTCTTGCCCTGATCTAATATTATCAAAATATTTTGAGTTTAACTTCATAAAATTTTCCAAAATAATAGCTATAATATGTTAAAAAAGTATTTTAATACAAATTTTAAACTAAAATTTTATGTCTGAAGTAAAAAAAAATATCCTGAGTAAGCTAAAAAAACATTTAGAACCAAGCTTTATTGAAGTTATTGATGAATCTCACTTGCATGCGAATCATAATCCGGATGCAAAAAATGGAGGTACGCACTTCAAAGTAAAAATAATTTCAAATATTTTTAAAGGTAAGTCGAATATTGAGAAACATAGGATAGTATACGCAATACTAGATTCTGAATTAAAAAGTGGAGTTCATGCTTTGACTCTTAATTTAAGTGATATAGAATAAAAATAATTAAAAATAAAAATAAATTAATACTTTTCGGGGAGATTTGTATGTCTAAATTCAATTACTTATTGTTGTTTCTTTTAATCATTTCTTTAAATAATGTTTTTGCTCAAGAAGTTGAGACAGATAGCAGTATTGAAGAAATTGTTGTTACGGGTTCATATTTAAAAACGAGCCCAACAGATGGCGCTTCGCCTATCGATGTAATTGATAGAGATGCTATCGAAAATTTTGGAGCAAATACTGTTGCTGACTTAGTCAGGAACCTAGCCTCAAATAGTGGTTCAGAAAATGTACCAGATTCATTTACATCCGGTTCAACGCAAGGAACCTCAAATATAAACTTGCGCGGTTTAGGTCTATCTTCAACATTGGTATTAATTGATGGAAGAAGACAAACTGTTGCAGGAGCTACAGCTAATGATGGTAGTGTTTTTGTAAATACTTCAATTATTCCACTAATTGCTATTGAGAGAGTAGAAGTTTTAAAAGAGGGTGCAGCATCCGTATATGGTTCTGATGCTGTAGCTGGTGTTGTAAATTATATATTCAGAAGAGATTTTACTGGTTTAGAAGTTAGCTACAATCATCAATTTACAGATATTGGCAGTCAAGAAGATGATAGGGTAAGCGTTATTTTCGGTGAAAAATTTGGAAATACAAATGTAGTAATTGCTGCTGACTTTCTTGAGCGCTCTCCTATGTCTAGTGCGCTAAGACCGGAGTCAACTCAATTAGGTATAAGTGGATTAGGAAATAGTTTTTTATTATTTGGCCCATCAACAGTTGAGTCAGGCCCATATGCAGGAAGTTATTCTCCATTTACTAATGTTCCAGATGCAAATTGTGTAGAGAATAATGGCTTTATTATACCTCAAGCAAGCGGTTCTAGATGTGGTTTCTTATATGGTCCAAGATTTAATATAGTAAATGATGAAGAACATCAGAATGTTTATGGTTCTATCAAAAGTGATTTAGCTAATGGAATGGAATTTAATGCTGATGTTTTATTTTCAAGTATTAAAGTTAATGATAATCCTCAGTCACCTTCATATCCTGCTTTATCTTATTTAAGTCCATCTAACGCGATATTACCTGGACAAGGCGGAAATCCATTTGGTGTTCCAGTTCTATGGCTTGGAAGACCTCTTGGTTCTGCATTTCCATCACCAAACGCGCCAAGAGATATTGATAATTTGAGATTTTCTGTAGGGTTAACTGGTGGTCTTGGAGGCTTCGATTGGGACCTAAGATATACTCACAGTGAGACAGATCATTATTTTTATCAACCTGATACAAGTACAACAAGATTTAGTGCAGCTATTGCTGGACAGGGCGGTACAAGTGGAACAGAAAGTTGGAATTTATTCGATCCTTCTGCTAACTCGGCTTCATTAAGAGAATGGATTTCTACAGCTCAAGAAACATGGTCAGAAAATGAATTAGATGTAGTTGATCTTGTTTTTTCAGGAGAAATTGGATCTACTGCTGCAGGCAATATAGATATAGCTTTTGGTCTTCAGTATAGAGAGGAGGCTTTTGATCTTAAAAGAGATAAAGGCTCTATAGTAGAATTTGATTCTGAAGGAAACTTAGTTAAACCTGCTGACTTACTTTTCTTAGGCGGTGGCTCGGAGTCAAGTGCAAGTAGAGATGCAATTGCTCTTTTTGCTGAAGTATCTGTTCCTGTAACAGATAAACTACAAGTTAATGGTGCGGTAAGATATGAGGAACTTGAGGATGATAGTACATTTGATCCTAAAATTTCACTACGCTACGAAGTGTCTGATAGTTTAATATTAAGGGCATCTGCAAGTACATCATTCAGAGAAGCATCCTTATCACAACTTTATTCAAGTGGTGTTGGTTTACAAGGAATTCAGGATTTTAATACAGATGGAACTCCAAAAGGAGGTACAACCTTTATTCGTATAGCTCAAGATGGAAATCCTAATTTATCTCCAGAAGAGTCCGATAACTTGAATATAGGTGCTATATGGAGACCACAGTCAGATCTGGAAATAAAATTAGATTATTGGTCAATCGATTATAGTGATGTTATTACAATTGAAAGTGCTCAAGGCATTGTTGCGGCCACTCCTCTTGCTCCAGCAGTAAAGAGGACTATTGATGGAACACTAATAGGTGTAACAACAGGATACTTTAACGCTTCTAATGTGAAAACTGACGGCATTGATTTTGAGGTTAACTACTCTTTTGATGCTAGTTTTGGTGATGTAGAGCTTGGTCTTAGCGGCTCTCATATGAATAAATATGAAATACCTAACGCTAAAGGCGAAACACAGGATGTTGTTGGATTATTTAACCACGATAATTTTGCTAGATCTCTACCAGAGACAAAAATGACTTTATCAGCAATTCTTAATAGTGGACCACATAAATTAGCATTATATGGCAAACATATATCTGATTATAAAACTACAAGAGCATTATCTGATACGGCCAAATCAAGAGGATATACACAAAAAATTGATGAGTGGTTCAGTGTTGATCTTCAATACAATTATACTTTCGATATGGATGATAACCAAATTCGTTTAACTCTGGGCGGTATTAATATTCTTGATGAAGATGCCCCACTTGTATTTGATGCAGCTAACTTTAGTTATGATTCACGACAGCATGATATAAGAGGTAGAATAATGTATGTTGGGATTAAGCTAATTAGATAACAATTAGACTTCTTTCTGAATTCTAATAGATGTTATTTGATTTCTTTGTCTATCAAGAATCTTAAATCTAAAGCCGTGGAAGCTATATATACCTCCTTTTTTAGGTATTGATCTTGTTTCGTGGATAATAAGACCTGCAATTGTTGTTGCTTCATCATCTGGAAGTTTCCAGCCGTATTCTCTATTTATATCGCGAATACTAGAGTCTCCATCAACCTTTATCATATTTGATTGTTCAGGAAGAACATCATCATCATCATCATCATGTTCATCAGTAATTTGACCAACAATTTCTTCTAGAATATCTTCAAGAGTAATTAATCCCATGAGAGCTCCATATTCATCAACTACAAGAGCCATATGTGTCTTTTTTTCTAAAAAGGCTGATAATTGTTCTTTTAGGCTTGTTGTTTCAGGAACGAACCAAGGTTCAACAAGGATATTATTTATTTCAAATTCTTCTTTTGATATAGATTTTTTTAGAAGATCTTTGATATGTAATATGCCAATAAAGTTATCTTTATCATTCTTCCAAATTGGTACTCTTGTATATGGATTTTCTAACATTAAGGATAAGACTTTATTATGATCAGTATCACAATCAATTGCTAAAATATTTTTTCTGTGTGTCATGACATCTTCAACTGTAACATCTGGTAGATCAAGTATTCCACCTAACATATCCTTATCACCCTTTTTTACAATTCCATCCTCATGGTGAATATTTATTTGTCCGCGTATTTCATCATGTGGGTCTACAAGAAGAGATATTTCTTCGTTATCTTTTAAAAATAAATAAGATATTTTTGTGGCTATATTAGATATCGGCCCAAGAATTTTCATAGTTAATTCCATTGAGTAGGAAGATACAAGAACCCAATAGTCATTGTATTTTAAAGCTAATAATTTTGGGAGAATCTCACCAAAAATAACAACTAAAGTTGTCATAAGAATTGTTGAAACAATAATCCCAAAGTCACCAAAAATTGTTATAAGAAGACTTGTTGCTAAAGCAGAAGCTAAAATATTAATAAGATTACTTGCTAATAGCATTGTACTAATTAAATCAGCTTTTTTGTCTATTAATTTTTCAACTATTTCTGCCCTTTTATCACCATTTTCTGATAGATGCTTCATCCTTGCTTCAGATACAGCTGTCATAGCGGTTTCAGATCCAGAAAAAAAAGCTGAGAGAATTATTAAACCTATTATTGAGCCTATGAGAATACTTATTGATATAAGCATTATTGGATATTCTCCATATTAAAGAAATTTATTATTTCTTTATCAGAAATATTATTATTGATAAAAGCTTCGCCAACTCTATTCAATAAAATTAGTGTATTTTTTTGGTTTACTCTTTTTTTGTCAAACATCATTAAATTTAAGATTTCTTCTTTGGTGATCTCACCTTTTATGTCATTTATGGATATAGGTAAACCTATATCAGATATAAGATTTATAATCTCATCACATTCATCTTGCTTAAGGGCACCAATATTTGAAGAAAATTTTGAAGCATATGCCATTCCTATTGCTACAGCCTCTCCATGTAGAAGTACCTCATTTTTTGTAAAATGTTTTTCAAGAGCATGTCCAAATGTATGACCAAAATTTAGTAAGGCTCTATCTCCTTTCTCTTTTTCATCTTTTTGAACTATATTTGCCTTCATTGAACAAGATTTTTCAATTGCATAGATTAGGCAATCCTGATTTAGTTTGGCTAGGTTATCGACATTTTCTTTTAACCAATTAAAAAAATCCCTATCACCAATAACTCCATATTTAATAATTTCTGATAATCCACATTTTATCTCTCTTTCTGAAAGAGATGATAAAAAACTCACATCAGTTATTACTGCTTTAGGTTGATAAAATGACCCAATTAAATTTTTACCTTGTTTAACATTTATTGCTGTTTTACCTCCTACAGAAGAGTCAACTTGCGCTAATAGAGTTGTTGGTATTTGGATGAAATTTATACCTCTATAAATTATCGAGCTTATAAATCCTGCTAAATCGCCAATTACTCCTCCACCTACAGCAATTACTGTGTCGTTTCTTTCAATTCCATTATCTAAAAGCTCTGATATTGTAAGTTCCAAACTTTCAAAACTTTTACTATTCTCACCGGATCTTACAAAAGATACAAATACTTCGAAGCCCTCCTTGATAAATGAATTTTTAATTTCTGGCAGTATTATTGATCCAAGACTTTCATCACAAATTAAGAAGATTTTATTTTTTTGCACGAAGGGTGAAATAATATTAGGTATTTTATTAGCTAAATTTTTACCTATATGGATATCATATGAATTTCTATCTAAATTAATTGTTATGGTTTTTGTTTTTGTCATAATTTACTTTTTTTTATTAAAGATATTATTTCTTCAACTACAGTTTCAATATCATTTACATTATTTTCAATGATTATATCACTTTCAGAATAGAGTTTTTCTCTATCTTTAAGAATATTATTAATTTGTTTTTTTAAATTAGTTCCTTTCAACAAAGGTCTTGATTTATCGTTTTTTAGTCTTTCAAACAAGACATTTTCATCTGTTTTTAAATATACTAAAAGGCTATTTTTTGCGATATTATCTCTAATTAACTTATTTGTTATTGCGCCACCTCCCAAAGCCAAAACAAATTTTTCCTTTTTAAGGATATTATTACATATTTTTTCTTCTTGTTCCCTAAACCAACTTTCACCATATGTTTCAAATATCTCTGAGATTTTTATTTTTAATTTATCTTCAATATCATTATCAGAATCATAAAACGGTAAACTAATATTCTTTGCGAGCATTTTTCCAATACTTGTTTTTCCAGAACCCATCATTCCAGTTAAAGAAATTCTTGTTAATTTATTAATCATTATAAGTTTTTATTAAATAAAAAATACTAATTTACTATTTTTATACTAAAATTAGCCTTAAAACATATATAATTACGAAATCAGGTATTTTATGAGAAAATTTATTACCCTTTTTTTGCTTATTTTAGGCCTTTATGTGGCGGTATTTTTTGTAAATGATAATGGAAATCCAGAGATTAAGGAAATAAACAAAATTATTACTGAAAGAGATTTGTTTACTAATTGAAGGATTAATTGAACTAGTGATGATATATTCGGATTGGAAGACATTCTGGAGAGACCAAAATAGAATTTTAGAAATCTTTTTTGATTTTTTAATTGTTGAAAAAGGATTAAGTCAAAATACCATTTTTTCTTATAAAAGGGATTTTAAGCTTTTATGTATTTATCTTTTTGATTCTGATTGGTTTAAAAAAAATGTTTCACCAAAGAGGAAAAAAAATTTATATGAATCAATCAATAGAAAATCTAATAAAAAAAAATTAATTTCTCTAAGACAACTAAATCATAATATTTTGAGAGATTTTTTTCTTCAATTAGAAATGAATGGATTTAAAAATACTTCAAGAGCAAGATTTCATTCTACTTTGAAACAATTTTATGATTATGAGATTAAACAAAAGAATATAGTTGAAAATCCTATCGAATTTATTGATAAGCCAAGCGTTAAGAGAAACCTACCAACAGTATTAAATGAAAAAGATATAGATTCTTTATTGAATCACATAAGAAAAAATCCTTTAAAAAGTGATAGCATCGCAAAACAAAAAAAAATGAAAAAAATAAAGTGTCTAATTGAGATTCTGTATTCAACAGGCCTACGAGTTAGTGAATTGATTAATTTAAAAATTGGAGACATTGACCTTAATAAGAGAACTTTAGTTGTTTTTGGAAAAGGTAGAAAAGAAAGAAACGCATATTTTACTGCAAAAGCCTCAAAAGCTATAAAAGAATGGCTTAATTATAATCCTGATTCATCTGAATTCTTATTTCCTTCTCACGGAGTATCAGGTCATATTACAAGAGATTCAGTAAACAAAATACTATCTGAAATATCTATTGAATTAGGACTTAATAACAATCAGTTAACACCTCACAAGCTAAGACATGCATTTGCCACACATATGCTCAATAAAGGTGCTGATATTAGAGTTATTCAACAACTTCTTGGTCATTCAAATATCTCTACTACAGAAATTTATACACATATTTTAGATTCTGAGTCAGTTGAGACAGTATTAAAAAACCACCCTCTGGGAAAATCTCTTAGTTGACTTATAGTGATTTCAGTTGCAATTTACTTTTTTAATATGGGTAGATAAATGGTTAGTTATTTAGATTTTGAGAAATCTTTATCTGAAATTGAAGGAAAAATCCGTGAATTAAATGAAATCAGATTAAGCTCAGATGATAATAATATTTCAATAGACGATATTTCAAAACTCGAAAAGCGATCCCAGGACTGGCTAGAAGAAAAATATTCTAATTTATCTACTTGGGAAAAAACACAAGTAGCTCGACATCCAAATAGACCACATTTTACAAACTATGCAGAAGGCATACTTGATGATTTTGTAATTCTTTCTGGAGATAGATTATTTGGAGAGGATAAGGCTATAATTGGTGGTTTAGGAAAAATTGATAACCAATCTGTTATGCTTATTGGGCATGAAAAAGGAAATGATACTGAAACAAGACTCAAGCATAACTTCGGAATGGCTCATCCAGAAGGATATAGAAAATCAATAAGATTAATGCGATTAGCGGAACAATTTAATATTCCCGTAATTACTTTTGTTGATACACCAGGTGCTTATCCAGGTATTGGCGCTGAAGAAAGAGGCCAATCAGAAGCCATTGCTCGTTCAACCGATTGTACGCTTTCTTTAAAAGTCCCTGTAATATCAATCATTATTGGTGAAGGTGGGTCTGGTGGTGCTATCGCTCTAGCAGCAGCAAATAAAGTTTTTATGCTTGAGCATTCTATTTATACTGTTGCATCCCCTGAGGCCTCAGCATCAATATTGTGGAGAAGTTCAGAACGAGCTAAGGATGCTGCAGAGTCTATGAAAATTACTGCTAATGATTTGTTGAAATTTGGCATTATTGATAAAATAATTGACGAACCTCTAGGCGGAGCTCATCGAGAACCTATTCAAATTATATCTCAAGTTAAATCAAATTTAAAAGATACGATAGTGGAATTAAATCAATTTAATGAATTAGAATTAATCCAAAAAAGAAGAGATAAATTTTTAGAAATTGGTCAAAACTTATAATTACTTGCCATGACAGTGTTTATATTTTTTTCCTGATCCACAAGGGCAAAGATCATTTCTTCCAACTTTACCCCATGTAGAAGGATCATTTGGATCAATTTGTTGATTATTTTTTCTTATTGTTACAGTCTTGTTAACCTTGCTTTCATTGATATTTCTTGGTTTTTCCTCTTTTAAAGCTTTTTGATTAATAGTATTTTCTTTATTTATTTTACTAAGGCCTTCATTCGACGCCATTCTAATATGGAATAGTATTCTAGTAACATCTTCTCGAAAGTTATCCAATAATTCTTCAAATAAGGAAAAAGATTCTGATTTGTATTCACTCAAAGGGTCTCTTTGTCCATATCCCCTTAAACCAACAATTTGCCTAAGATTTTCAAGTTGTCCTAGATGGTCTTTCCAATTTTGATCAATAGATTGTAGTACGATAGTTTTTTCAAGATTTTTGATTAAATCCTTTCCAAATTCACTAGATTTTTTATCATATTCATCTTCTATTTCTTGTGAGATTTTTTCCCTAATATATTCAGAATCAACACCATCTTCTTTCATCCAATTTTTAATTGGTAATTTCATTGTGAAAATTCTGTTTATATCTTTTTCAAGTTTATCTCCATCCCAATCGTCAACAAAAGTTTTTTCTGGTATTGAATAATTTAGGAGGTTAAAAAGTACTTCTTGTCTCATATCTTTTACAGTTTCTGTAAGATTTTCCTGCTCTAAAATCTCCAACCTTTGATCAAAAATTACTTTTCTTTGATCATTCATAACATTATCAAATTTTAATAGATTTTTTCTAATATCAAAATTTCTGGACTCAACCTTTTTCTGCGCTCTTTCAAGTGCAGTATTTATCCATGGATGAACAATTGCTTCACCATCATCTAAGCCAAGTCTTTGAAGTATATTATCAAGTCTATCTGATCCAAAAATTCTCATTAAGTCATCCTCTAGACTTAGATAGAATTTAGATTCACCAGGATCACCTTGTCTTCCAGATCTTCCTCTTAATTGATTATCTATCCTTCTGCTTTCATGTCTCTCTGTTCCAATAACAAAAAGACCTCCTGAGTCAATAACTTGTTTTTTTAAATCTAATTGATTATTGGTAAGTTGGGTTGTGTCTTCTACATTTCCTCCTAGTTGAATATCAGTACCTCTTCCTGCCATATTTGTCGCAATTGTTACAGCACCTGGTTTACCTGCTTGTGCGATAATATCTGCTTCTTTTTCATGGTATCGAGCATTCAAAACATTGTGGTTAATTTTTTTAGATTTTAATAGTTTTGATAAAATTTCAGATTTTTCAATGCTGACAGTACCTACTAGAACTGGTTGATTGCGACTATTACATTCAATAACATTATTTATTATGGCTTCATACTTTTCTTCTGAAGTTCGATAAATCTCATCATCAGAGTCAACTCTTGTTACTGGCATATTTGTTGGAACCGATATTACTCCCAAGCCATATATATCCATAAACTCTTCTGCTTCTGTTAAAGCAGTTCCAGTCATACCAGATAATTTATTATATAAACGAAAGTAGTTCTGAAAGGTTATTGAAGCTAAAGTCTGATTCTCAGGTTGGATAGTTACTTTTTCTTTTGCTTCTAATGCTTGATGAAGGCCATCAGAAAACCTCCTTCCTTCAATCATACGACCAGTGAATTCGTCTATTATTATTACTTGGTTATCTTTAACTAGATAATCGGTATCTTTATGAAAGAGCTTATGCGCTTTTAATGCTTGGTTGATATGATGAACAAGAGATACATTTTCAATATCATAAATAGATGCCTTTTCATTGATAAAGCCCTCTCTAATAAGAATTTTGTCTAAAGACTCATTTCCGCTTTCGGTTAAATTTATTGATTTAGATTTTTCATCAATATCAATATCTTTATCTTCAATTTTAGGGATTAATCTATTAATTTTAACATATAGATCAGATTTATCTTCAATCATTCCAGATATTATTAAAGGTGTTCTAGCTTCATCAATCAATATTGAGTCAACCTCATCTACGATTGCAAAATTTCGCTTTTTTTGAAACATTTGATCAGTAGAATGTTTCATATTATCTCTTAAATAATCAAAACCAAATTCATTATTTGTTCCATAAGTTATGTCAGCATTATATGCTTCTTGTTTTTGCTCATCATTTTGACCTGAATAAATCACACCAACTTTAAGGCCAAGAAATTTGAAAATTTCTCCCATCCATTCAGAGTCTCTTTTAGCGAGATAATCATTTACCGTAACTATATGAACACCATTACCTGTTAAAGAATTTAAATAAGCTGGGAGAGTTGAGACCAAAGTTTTACCTTCACCTGTTTTCATCTCAGTTATTTTTCCATCATTAAGTATTAACCCGCCAATTATTTGAACATCAAAATGTCTTTGCCCAAGTGTTCTTTTACTTGCTTCTCTTACTACAGCAAAAGCATCATGCAGAATTTCATCTAAAGAATCGTCATTTTTTAATTTTTCTTTAAAAAAATTAGTTTTATTTGCTAACTCTTGATCAGTAAGTTTTTCATAAACAGGTTCAAGAGCATTGATTTCTTCTAAACGCTTTTTAAATTTTCTTAAATTACGATCATTACTTGATC
>CACLQD010000015.1 GCA_902609025.1 uncultured PS1 clade bacterium | reverse complement strand
CAATTGTGGACTGATAACTCTGAACTTTATAAAGGAAGGATGAATCTTATTCTTAGGGCTGCATATGGCGGTCTTATTTTGGTTTTCATAATATTAATGCTTTTCTTAAGAACTGAGGTTGCTATCTGGTGTTCAATTGGAATTGGAACAGCATTTACAGGTTCTCTAATATTTTTACCCAGTATGGATATCTCCTTAAATGTAATATCTCTTTTTGCTTTTCTTTTAGTTATTGGAATAATTGTTGATGATGCTGTCATAGTAGGAGAAAATATTCATTTAGAGTATGAAAGAGGAAGAAATGGTACCGATGCAGCAATTACTGGAGCTTATTTAGTTGCAAAACCAGTCTTTTTTGCTGTTTTAACTACTATTATTGCATTTCTACCTTGGTTATTTTTAGATAGCTGGCAAGTTCAATTTGTTAAAAATATATCTTATATAGTCATATTTGCTTTAGTTTTTTCTTTGATTGAATGTTTTTTTATATTACCAGCTCATCTTTCAAACTTAAAAAATAAAAAATCGAATTCTAGGTTTTCTAAATTTCAAAAACGTTTTGCAGACGGAATAGTAAATTATGGCAAAAATAATTATATGCCTATTTTAGTTTCAGCATTAGGTAGACGCTATACAGTTTTAGCCTGTTTTATTTCTGTATTAATAATTATCATATCACTAACATCTTCAAACTGGATATCAAGAAGCTTCTTTCCAAATGTAGAAGATGATGAGCTTACAATACAGATTAACCTTCCATCTGGAACCCCCTTTTCAAGATCACTAGAAATTGGAAAAAAAGTTGAACAGGCAGGTTTTCAAACTATTGATTATTATAAAGATAAAGATAATGCCATTAAGGGAATACTTCTTACTCTTGATGAAAACAAGTTAATGGCATATATAAATCTTCACGATCCCTCTATTAGAGATGCTTCGGCTAAAGAAATTGCTAATATTTATAGAGAATATATTGGGGAAATACCTGATTCAGAAAGTTTTTCGATTGGCACACAAATAGGTAGAGATCAGTCAGCACCAGATTTAGAATTTAATATCACATCACCTGACTCAGATACTTTGACATTAGCTTCAGAAGAATTCATGGGAAAATTGCGTTCATATGATTCTGTATATGATGTAAACACAAGCTTGAATAGCGCGGCCACAGAGCTTCAAATTTCTCTTAAACCTAATGCTGAAAAAATTGGTTTAACGCTTAGTGAAATTTCACGGCAACTTAGACAAGCATATTATGGTGAAGAAGTACAAAGATTACCTCGTGATGGTGAAGATGTCAGAGTAATGGTTCATTATCCTAAAAAACTTAGAAGATCAGTTGATAGTTTAACAAAATTTAGAATTAGAACACCAGATGGACGAGAGGTTCCTTTTATGTCTGTTGCTAGCGTAGTCCAATCACCAGGAATTACTAAAATTGAGAGAACGAATAGCAAGAAAAGCTCTACAATAGGTGCATATGCTTTACCTGGTCAGAGATCACAAGTTTTATCTGACTTTAAAGAGAATTTTTTGCCGATTTGGGAAAAGAAATATAGAGATGTCACTTGGTCTTTTTCTGGAGAAGCAGAAGGTGAGGACCAATTTTTTGCTGAAATTCGTTTTTTATCTTTGGTTGCTTTTTTAGCTATGTTTGCACTTCTCTCAATTGCTTTTAAATCTTATTTTCTTCCACTAATAATTTTATCTGCACTGCCTTTCGGATTTTGTGGAGCAGTAATTGGACATGTTTTTTTTGGAAAAGGTTTATCAATGATATCGTATTGGGGAATAGGAGCTGCTTGTGGAGTTGTTGTAAATGATAATTTGGTATTAGTTGATTATATAAATAGGATAAGACAAAGTGGAAAGCACCTTCTTGAGGCAGTAATAGAAGCTGGCGTTATAAGATTTCGACCAATCATTATCACATCAATAACAACCTTTATAAGCTTAATGCCAATAATGTTAGAGCCATCAGTACAAGCAAACTTTCTTAAACCAGCAGTTATATCTCTTACATGCGGAGTTGTTTTATGTGCGCCTGTTACATTAATTTTAGTTCCTTGTCTAATGGTAATAGGAGAAGATATAAAAGAAGTTATTTCTAGAATTCCTCAGGCAATAAAAAGACAATTCAATCCAAATACTGTTTAATATTAAAAAATCATTATGAGATAATTAAAATTACTTAGTAATTTGACAAAGCTTGTATCTATTTGGCATAATTTCATCTTAGGTTTTTAAATATTGGGGAGTTATTTTGAATCCTTTAATAAGAAAATATAAATATACGATTGATTGGATAAACTCAAAAGGTGAGATGGTTCAAAATATTATTGATGCAAAATTTATGCAGGAAGCAATGAAAAAGCTACGAATTCTGCGTGGCAAGAAATTTAGCAAAAGTGGTTTTGGTAAGTCAAGATATGTCAATATTAAAGAAAAAAAGATATAGAATAGTTTAATAAATGAATAAAGAAGATTTTAAAAAAATAGCCTACCCTGAGACTTATGCAGATGAAAAAGAGCTTCATGATATTTTTACTTTTATGAGAAAAGAAGATCCGGTTTCATGGGTTGAACCAGATCAATTTAGACCATTTTGGGCTATCACAAAGCATGAAGATATTATTGAAATAGAAAAACAAAATGAATTGTTTATAAACGATCCACGTACAACTTTGATGGATATTCCAACAGAAGATGCAATTAAAGAATTCACCGGAGGAAGTCACTTGCTTGTAAGATCATTAGTTCATATGGATAATCCTGACCATCAATCATATAGATCATTAACGCAAAAATGGTTTGCCCCACCAAATCTAGAGTCTTTAAAAAAAGACATAAGAAATATTGCAAAGGAATATGTTAATAAAATGGTTGATTATGGTAGTGAATGTGATTTTGCAAAAGATATTGCTATTTTTTACCCTTTAAGAGTTATCATGTCTATTTTGGGTGTTCCTAAAGAAGATGAACCAAGAATGCTACGTTTAACTCAAGAATTATTTGGTGGACGTGATGAAGATATGATTAGAAATGAAAGTGAAACTTCTTCGGAGTCGAATACAATTACAGATTTTTTTGAATATTTTAATACATTAACTGAGGATAGAAGAAAAAATCCCACAAACGATGTTTCTAGTGTAATCGCGAATGCACAAATTAATAATGAACAATTAGGTCATCTTGAGGCCATGTCATATTATGTAATTATCGCTACTGCCGGTCACGACACAACATCATCTTCTACTGCAGGAGGAATTTTAGCTTTAATAGAAAACCCAGATCAGTTATCAAAACTAAAGAATAACCCTAACTTAATGACAAGTGCTGTTGAAGAAACAATAAGATGGGTTACTCCAGTTAAAAATTTCTTCAGAACAGCTACCCAGAATTATGATTTGAAAGATAGAAAAATAAAAAAAGATGACTCAATTTTATTATGTTATCCATCAGGAAATAGAGATGAAGAAATTTTTGATGATCCTTTTAAATTTAAAGTTGATAGAAGCCCAAATAGACATTTAGCATTTGGTCATGGGGCACATTTATGCTTAGGAAAATATCTTGCAAAAATTGAAATGGAAATCTTTTATGAAGAATTATTTAAAAAAATTGATAATATTCAGTTAAATGGTGAGCCTGAATGGGTTAAGGCAAGCTTTGTTTCAGGTTTAAAATCTCTTCCAATAAAATACACTTTGCAATAAAGGAGTAATTACAATGAAAACTTTTCAAGAAATTTTAAAAGAAGCTAATGATAGCGTCCCACCCATAACCCCTGATGAAGCAAAGTCTTTACAAGATAATGGTGCATTAATTATCGATATTAGGGAATTAGAAGAAATCCAGATCTCAGGTAAAGTAAAAGGCTCTTATCATATTCCAAGAGGACTGCTTGAATTTCAAACAAAACTAGTTAATCCAAATGGTTTAGAGGGTTTTGATACAGAAAACACAATAATATTATATTGCGCATCAGGCGGTAGAGCAGCCTTAGCAGGAAAGGCATTAAAAGATTTAGGTTTTGAAAAAGTTTTTAATCTAGGTGGTTTAAAGGATTGGTTAGTTGCTGAATTACCTGTTGAAGAAATATAATTTAAAATTTCATCATTCCATAATCATCAGCCTCAGAATGAAGGTTAGCCGGATCATGGGTCTTGGCATTTAACTCTGTATCTAAAAACTCATATACTTCAATTATTTTTGAATTTTCAATTTTAAATATCTGACAATAAGTTGTTTCAAAATCTGTGCCTTCTGTTGTTTCAGCTTTTCCAGTCATCAATCCTACCGTTCTCTCTTCATCAGAACACATTATTTTCCATTTACCAGCAAATTCAACAGTTTCGGGTTTGAAAGATTTCATTACAGATGGTACCAGCTCACCGTAAACTCTATCTCTTCCTTCCCATCTTCCAGAAAATGGACCAGTTCCAATCATATGAAAAACAACATCTTCACTCATTAAATTAATAACAGTATCGAAATCTCCTTGATTGATAGATTTGTAATATGTTTCCATTATTTGTCTATTTGTCGCGGCTTTGTTCATTTACATACCTTTTATTGTTGTTTAGTTTCTAATTTATTTCTATAAGACTAATTATATGCAGTCAAAATAATAAGGAGTTATTTAATGAATATTCCATTTAATTTTCGGTTAACAGACTTCCCTGTTGAAGCAGAAACTTTACGTCTTGAAGTTAGAGAATTTCTATCATCCGCATTAGTAGATGTACCTAAGGAGACTAGAGCAGAAACTTGGTATGGAGCTGACGAAGGTTTCAGTAGAAAAGTTGGTGAAAGAGGGTGGATAGGTTTGAGTTGGCCTACTGAATATGGTGGATCAGGTAGATCAGCTATGGAAAGGTATGTTGTACTCGAAGAAATGTTAACTGCAGGGGCTCCTGTGGGCGCGCATTGGATAGCTGACCGTCAATCTGGGCCACTTATAATTCGATATGGAACACCTGAACAACAAGAGAAAATATTACCCGGTATTCTTAGAGGTGAGACATATTTTTGCATTGGAATGTCTGAACCTGACTCAGGCTCAGATCTTGCTGCATTGAGAACTAAGGCAGAAAAAAAAGGTGATAAATATATAGTAAATGGAACAAAATTGTGGACTTCTGGTGCACAGCGCTGCCAATACATGATAGCTCTTTTTAGGACATCAAAAGAAGAAGATAGACATGGAGGTTTAAGCCAATTTATTGTTGATTTATCGCTTCCAGGAGTAACAATAAGACCAATTATTGATCTCGCAGGAAGACATCATTTTAATGAAGTCGTATTTGAAGATGTAGAGGTTCCAGAAACAATGCTTGTTGGAAAGGAAGGTGATGGATGGAACCAGGTTACTGCAGAATTAGCTTTAGAAAGATCTGGTCCTGAGAGGTATTTATCAAGTTATGCCTTGTTACAAGAATTAATAAAAGAGTTTTCAGAAAGAAATGATTACGAAGGTGTTACAGAAATTGGAAGACAAATGGCACATCTGACTACTTTAAGACAAATGTCAGTTTCTGTTGCAGGCATGCTAAATGATGGTGAGAATCCTGCATTAGAAGCTTCCGTAGTTAAAGATCTTGGAGCTGTTTTTGAACAAGATTTACCCAATATAGCACATAGATTAATGGATCTAGAGCCTGATAACCAAGGTAATGATTTTCAAAAGTACCTCGCAATATTAACTCAGATCTCTCCTTCTTTTTCTCTTAGAGGTGGAACAAGAGAAATTTTAAGGGGCATTATTGCAAGGGGGTTAGGTTTAAGATAATGACTGATGAGACATCGCAATTATTGTCTGATACAGCTGAAAAACTTTTTAGCGATCATGTTACAAAAAATTGCATAATTGATGCTGAAAAAGGAACATGGCCTGACGAATTATGGTCAGAAGTAATTGCTAATGGTTTCAATCTTATATTAGTTCCTGAAGAATTAGGAGGAGTTGGCGGCAACTGGATGAATGCTGGTATTCTTTTCAAAGCTTCAGGTAGATATCAAGCGCCTATTCCTCTAGCAGAAAATATTGTTGCTTCATATATTTTAAGTCTGGCAGGAATTTCACAACCTCAAGATTCAATTTTAACAATACTTAATGGAGCTTTTGTAGCTGAAAAAGATCTATTATCAGGGAGCTCACCAAGAACGCCTTTTGCCTCTCACTCAACTCATGGTGTGGTTTTATATAAAGATGGTAGTGATTTAAAAGTTGGATTAATTAAGATTGATAAAAATGACTTAAAGGACAGCAATAATATTGCTTTAGAAAATAGAGGACATATTGAATTAGACAAAGCTTCACTTATTGAGAATTCTAAAGTTGATTGCGACTCAAATTTAGTAAAAAAGTTAGGGGCTTTAATGCGATCAAATCAGATGTCAGGAGCCCTTGAGTCTATACTGACCCAGTCCGTTAGATATGCAAATGAGAGAATTCAATTTGGTAGGCCAATAGGTAAATTCCAAGCAATACAGCAAGACCTTGCAGTTTTATCTACACATGTTGCTGCTTCATCTGTGGCAGCGGATTATGCATGTTCTTCGATGGATAAAGGTAATCCGGATTTTGCTATTGCGGTTGCAAAAAGTAGAATTGATGACGCTGTATCAGTCGGCGCTGGCATCGCACATCAGGTGCATGGTGCAATTGGTTTCACTTATGAGCACGGACTTCATTTTGCAACAAGAAGGTTATGGGCTTGGAGAGCAGAGTATGGTTCGGGCAGTGAATGGTCTAAAGTTCTTGGAGAAAAAGCAATTTCTAATGGTGCAGATAAATTTTGGCCTTCAATTACACAAGGTGAACTAGATATATGATAAGCAGCTCTATCGATTGGAGATATTATGAAGATATCGATGTTGGTGAAGAAAGAAAGTCAAAATCACTAATCATAACTGAAAAAGAAATAATTGATTTTGCTGTAAAATATGATCCTCAATGGTTTCATTCAGATCCAGAAGCATCTAAAGAATCCAGTTTTAAGGGTTTAATAGCGAGCGGAATTCATGTTGCTGCAATCTGGAGATTGCTTGATCATGACGCAAATGGCGATATTAAATTTGTATGTGGAATAGGTTGGGAAAATGTTAGGTGGCAGAATCCATTAAGACCTGAAGATGAAGTATATGTATGGTCAAGATGTTTATCGAAAAGCGACACATCATCTAATGAGAGAGGTGTAGTAATTTTTGATCATGGGTTAAAAAGAAAAGATGAGATTGATTTACTTACTTTTAAAGGAACATGTCTAGTTTACAAAAAAAACTAATAAATGCTAATGCTTATTCTGAAATCTCGAAATTCAACAAAACATTTCCACCAAGTCTACCACCATACTGATAGCCAGAATTAATAAATATATTATTATCTATTACGACCGGTCCGTCAGACTCTATAGATCCCCCATGAGAAGGTAAGCTTGTAAATGCGCTAAAATCTACTGCAGTATTAAACTCCCAAATTAACTCACCTGTATTTTTATTTAAAACATATAACCAGCCGTCAAAACCACCACCAATTACTAAGTCATTTGTTGCCGTAAGTGCTGCAGAAATTCCAATATCACACGCTGGTTTTGTATTTTCTGGACATCTATCAATTGGAGTAAATTTCCAATTAAGTTTTCCGGATATCCCGTCAAGTGAATATATTCCAGGTGTTGCAGGACCAGGGAATTTATTAATAAAGTTTGTATCTGCAACAGCTGCAAAAATACTTTTATTATCTGTTGCCATTCCCCAATGAATACCACCTGCAAACCCACCTTTTCCAATTCTTTTAATCCATAATGGTTTTCCCTTATTGTCAGGATCAAGACCATAAACATGTCCTGATTTTCTTCCTGCAAACAAAACACTTTTACCATCTATATTTGCGAGCACAACTGATGCTCCAAAGTCCCAATCTGGTCCATCTTGTTCAGGACAATTTGCGTCAGCTTCAACAAAACAACCCATATTCCAAGCATCACCACTTTCCGCTTGATAAACCCATTCAATGTCTCCATTAAGTTTGTTTATAGCAATCACAGAATCGCTAGTCTCAGCAGCTGGAGAGGAATATGCTTCACCTGTTCCGTAATAAATAAGGTTTTTAGCTGTATCAAATGTTGGTGAATTCCAAACAGGAACACCTGACGGTGCCAAAATTTCTATTCCCATATTATTAAAATTTCCAGTTCCTTTAGGGGGTAAAGGTATTGAGTATGATGTCCATAACTCATTTCCATTAACAACAGATAAAGCCATTATTCCGCCTCTAAATGAACAGCACTGATATTCAGGGTCTGCTCCATCTGCCCATTCTCTAGATGATAATGGAACATAGATAGTATCTTTATCTACTCTTAATGATCCAGTAAGAATAACCCTAGGGTGATAACGGAGGGATTTAACCCAAATTTTTTCTCCATTATATGGATTAATTTTATAGACATTACCTTCATAATCTCCTGCAAACAAAAAATTACCCTTTTCAGAAAAATATATTGCAGGAGCAGAACGAATTTCTCCATCTACTTTTGTTCTCCATCTAACACAACCTGTTTCACGATCTAGAGCATACAAATATAAATTTTGGCCGCCAACAAAAATTGTATTACCTGAGATTGAGGGTTGAGAGCGAGCTCTGGAAGCAGAAGGATAAGCAAAAACCCACTTTAATTTTAACTTTTTAGCATTTCGTGAATTAAGATTTGATTTTGTATATCTAGAGTTTTCTTTATCATAACCCCATTCTTTATAGGAATTTTCTTCAACTAATACTATAGCTTCGTTTTTTGATTTACAAAAATTGGGTTCAGGTAAGCTACTAGATACTTTCCCTCCTGTAATATATTCTGATATACCTATTTTTTCTTTGTTAGTCAGATCCTCTGCTTGTACTGACATTACCCCATTCAATGTACTTAATATATAATCTGCAGACATAACCTGAAAAGTTGTCAAATGTGGAGCTCTGGGAACACCACCACTATGACAGCTTACACAATTATTATTAAAAATTTCTGCGTATTTTGACTCATTGCTTCCACCTAATAGTATAGATGAACTTTCATTGTCAGCGCTTGGTGCAGCAAATAAATTTATTGTGAAAAATACAGAATAAATTAATAAAGAAATTTTTCTAAGCATCATAATCTTAAGTAACAATTAACGGATTAAGCATTTCTAAGAGCTAACCACCAATCCTGCATAACAACCGAATGGTCTTTATCATATTCTTTTGCTAATGCTGGTGCATCTTCTGGAACACTTTGAGCCTCTGTCGAATTAAGCTTAGAGGCCCCATCAACTGGGTCAAGCCATTCAAGATCTAAATCTGCAATTATATCTCCATAATTACCAGCAGCAGCTTCATGATGTTCGCTAATCTGATGTGTTATTAAAAAATCTAAATATGATGGATAGGCTAGCAAGGTATAATAAGAACCTTTTTCTCTACCTCTCCAATATTCATAATGGATTACAGTATCTTCGTTTGCATGGGTTTTTTCATACAATTTTCTTGAAATATCCTCAAATTTTTCTTCATTACCCTCAACAATTTTTATATGAGCAAGTAGTGTAGACATTTATATCACCTCTTTTTTTAATATAGCCTTCTATATTTGTCGCTATTAGACCTTAAATCAACCCCCAAAGATAATCCTTTTATTGCATCCATTACTTCACCGCTAGTAACAGGGAAAGTCGCATCCAAAATATAGAGTCGGCGGCTTATTTTCCAGCCTTGATCAGTATTAGTAAATTCATCATGATATCTTCCAAGATAAATAGTTATATCTTTAATTTGTTTGTCAATAACCTCACCACCAGCAGTAAATCCATAACTTTCAACTTCAGCTTTATTGTTTTTTAACTCGATTGCTACATTACTAATGTTGTGCCACGTATGACTATTTTTTTCTACCTCAATGACTACAGGTATAAATCCTTTAGCATCACCAACATAAAAACCATAATCAATATGCCCATCTTCTAAAAAACATGTTTTTAAAAGATCTTCATCGGACCAATCCAAAGCTCGGCAATATCTCGTAAGACATTGGTTAATGTCATTTATAGCTTCTATATTTTTAATTCTTTTTTCTAGTTCAGACATCGGTTATCTCCTTTATTACATGAATACATTAAAGCTAAGTCTAAAAATCATCAATGCTAATATAAGCCAACTAAATATAAATAAACCAAATCTTATCCAGACTAGATTAAAGGTTGCTTGGAATAATGAATGAATCAAACGGATTATAAAATATAGCCAGGCACAGGTTATATAAAAACTATCCGTCATATTTAATGCCCATATTACAAAAGATATTGCATAAAATACGGTTGGTTGTTCAAAAAGATGGTTATAATTATCAGCAACTCTCTCTACTTTACTTGGAAAAACCCCTCCTAGCTTAGAGGGATGAGATAGGTCCTCAAGATTTATTCCTTGATCCTCTAGAGTTTTAGAAGCTGGGATACGAGTAGCATACATCCAAATCATCATAAAAAAAGTAAGAATAGCCATACAGATCACAGGCTCTAATATTTCATTATTCATTTTTTATCCTTTCTAATTTTGTTTTTTAACGACTCTGTAGTAAATTTTTATTTAGTCAAATTATTTGGGGGAACTAGTTATGACAATTAATGGCCTGCACCATGCAGCAATATCGACACCAGATATTGAAAGGCTTATGGAATGGTATACGAAAAATTTTGGTTTTGAGGAAGTATCTAGAACAGAATGGCCTAAAGGTTCAAAAGAAATTGACGATGTTGTTGGATTAAATGATAGCTCAGCTAAACAGGGATTCTTAAAATGTGGAAATATTATGATAGAATTTTTTGAATATTCTTCACCTCAATCTCAGCCAATGGATAAAAATAGACCTGTCAATAATCATGGTCATACACATGTTTGTGTTGATGTTACCAATATTGAAGATGAATATAAGAGATTACTTCAAAATGGTGTCGAATTTCATGCTCCTCCTCAGGACTTTGGTCAAGTTAAAGCAACATATGGTAGAGATTGTGATGGGAATGTATTTGAGATTCAAGAGATAGTTGATCCAGAGCATCCAGCAAAGGTTTTCGATGTCTAGAAACCAACATGAAGAAAAGTTATTTCACCTTCTACAGGATATTTATTTTGATAATATAGATACCGCTAAAGCTGATGAGGCTTCAGAAGCAATGCATAATGATGTTAGATGGGTTCATAACCAAGTATGGGAACATGATGCGCATAAGAGTAATATTAGAGATGCTCTCAACGGACGAAAAGAAGTAAGAGATTTTTTACGTAAAAGGATTGTCGAGATGCAGATTGAAGGCATCATACATAAAGTTGAAAATGTCGTTTCTGATGGTAAATTAGGCGCCTTCAAAGCAAATGTTATTGGTACAGATAAATCTAAAAAACCTTTTTTTGGTTTAGTGGAGATAAAAGACGATAAAATAATTTATTATAGAGTATTGCCTTTGGAATAGAATACATCACCCAAAAACCTTTTTACCTAGATCATATTGTTTTAGTTTGAATTTTTGCACTTTCGTTGATGACATCGGCCAATCATCAACAAAAACAACATATCGTGGAATTTTAAAATTAGAGATTTTTCCTTTTGCAGATTCTATGAGTTCCTCAGCAGTTATATTTGTTCCCTCTTTTTTTTCAATAAAAAGAGCTGGCACTTCACCTAACCTTTCATCATCAACACCGATAACTTGGCTAATCATGACTCCCTCATAATTATTATAAAAAGACTCAATTTCTAAAGCAGCAACATTTTCACCGCCAACTTTTAACATATCCTTCAATCTTCCGTGATAACTAATAAATCCATCTTCACTCAATGAGCCAAAATCTCCTGTTGATAGCCATCCATCAGAAGATATAGTTTCTTTAGTTTTAGTTGGATCATTTAAATAACCTTTAAATACTGTTGGTCCACTTATTTCAATTAGACCTTTTTCTCCTGAAGGCATTTCTTCCCCTGTTTCAGGGTGAATAATTCTAATTTTAACGCCATTAAATGGTCTTCCGCTAGTTGTAATTCTTTTTTCAAGAGGATCATCTGGTGAACCATATGCGCAAACACCACTAGCTTCCGTTAAACCATATGCTGAAACTTGTTTTGCGTCAGGTAATGCTTCTTGGAATGATCTTAATGTATCAACTGGCGCAACATTATTAATAATTCTTAGTTTTGATAATTTTGAAGAGCTAAATTCAGGGTGATTAACAAGAGCTAGCATAACAGCAGGAAATGCAGGAAAGGCAATTGAAACTTCAGACTCTTCAAGAACTTTTAATGATTTATCAGGATCAAAATGGACTGTAGAAATAAACTCTGATTTAGCCATTAAACACGCAGAAAAAGGAAGTATTGAAGACATATGAAACATTGGTAAAGGATCCCAAAAAACATCACTGCTTGATATATTCCATCTTTCCATCATTGCCTCTGTCGCATGCATCATATTATTATGGCTTAAAGGACACCCTTTTGGATTTGATGTGGTGCCGGATGTATACATAATGAATGCAGTATCCTCTCCTTCACTTTGAGGTTCATTAAGATTCTCTGATGATATATCTAAATTTAAAAAATCATCAAAGTTAAGTAATCTGTCATCTTCATTACCTCCTATGACGTAGGTATTGATAAGTGAGTCAATCTTTTGATCATTTGTATCTAAAACTGACAATATAAGATCAGAGAAATTAGTTATTTCATCCGACTCTGAAGAGATAAATAAATATTTGCATCCGCTGTCTTTTAAAACATAATCTAATTCATGTGTTTTGTATCTCGCGTTTATACATACAGGCGATAACCCCGCATACATTGCTCCATACATTAATTCTAAATATTCAATTGAATTGAAAAGTAGTATTCCTATTTTATCCCCTTTGCTTAAACCAAGAGTTATAAATCTTTTTGCGTGAAGCAAAATATTTTCAGAGAATTCAAAATTACTTCTTTTAATATCGTCAACGATTAGACAGTTTTCTTCTTTGTTATTATCATTATAGTTTGTTGCAAGTGCAGCAATATTTCTAAATTCTTTTGAAGCCACTCCATTTCCTCCCTCAAGCAAAATCATATTGGAAATATAATGTTAATATGCAAATATTAATGAAGAAAAACAACTAATAAATGAGGATAATGATGGCTTTCACTTTTATAGCTAGGATGAAAATTTTCCCTGAAAAAAAAGATCAGTTTATAAAGGCTTGCGAAAAACTTGAAAAGGCTGTGGAAGAAAATGAAAAGGGCTGTTTATATTATAAATTTTATAAATTAAGAGAAGAAAATGCTTATGCAGTCATCGAGTCATTTGAAACTGAGGAAATGGATGAAGAGCATCAGCAAACTCAACATTTTAAAGATATAGTACCTGATCTTTTAGAATGCCTAGATGGCACATACACACGCGAATTTCTAGATCCTTTGAGATAGATTAATGATTAATATAGGTTTAATAACTTCAAAACAGGCCAAAAGACAACCCAATGCATGGGCTGTCTATGATAATACATCTCAGAGAAGAATAACATTTAAAGAGCTTGATGATTTAGTAAAAAAAATTGCGAATGGTCTTTTATCACTTGGTTTAGAAAAAGGGGATAGGGTATCTATCCTTTCACAGAACTCTATTGAATATTTGGCTTTATTTTTTGCTTGTGGGCAGGCTGGTTTAGTTGCGCATGCATTGAATTGGCGTTTGTCAAAGACTGAGATTGCTAAAATTATTGAAAATGGTGAACCAAAAGTTTTCATCTGTGAATCACAATTTAAAAATATAAAGTCTGAGCTTCAGAAGGAAATTAATTTTGTTGATTACTGGATAGAGTATGGAGCTGGAGGCGATAATACATTTGAAAAGTTAATCGAGTCTTCTTCGAATGAGGAGGTTAAACAAGCTCAAACTGTGGGTGATGAAGATCCGTTTTTCATTCTTTATACTGGTGGAACCACAGGAGAATCGAAAGGAGCTTTACATACACACAAATCTGCTTATTTCGGAATGCTCAACCAAACAGTTGCTGAGAGAATAGTACCTTCTGATGTTTATATGTTGACTGGTCAGATGTTTCATATCCCAGTCTTATTAGCTATGAATTATACAGCGCATGGCTGTCCAATAGTTCTCATGAATTTTGATGCAAAATTAGCTCTAGATTTGATTCAACAGGAAAAGGTCTCAGGTTTTTTAGGTATAACAACAATGTTGAACTGGATGATGGCAGTAGAAAATTTTAATAAATATGATCTTAGTAGTCTTAGGTGTGTTCAATATGGCGGAGGCCCAATGCCTTCAACAGTTATAAAAGAGGTCCTTAATAAATTACCTTGTCAAATCATTCAAGGTTATGGACAAACTGAAGGCACAACAATGACTTTCTTATCTCAAGAAGATCATATAAAGGCAGCTATAGAGGGTGTTAATGAAGAGAGATTAAAATCCTGCGGAAGAGAGGGCTTTGTTACATCGGTTCAGGTTGTTGATAAAGATGGAAACCCAGTTCCAAATGATAGTGAAACACCTGGTGAAATTATTGTTCGATCTGATGCTAACATGATTGGATATTTTAGGAGACCTGATTTAACAGAAAAAACTATTCGAAATGGATGGATGTGGACAGGTGACATAGCTACTTGGGATCAAGATAATTATATTTTTATCAAAGATAGAGCAAAAGATATGATTATTTCTGGTGGAGAAAATATATATTCTGTCCAGGTTGAAGAAGCAATCTGTAAACATGAGGCAGTATTAGAAACTGCTGTTTTTGGAATTCCTGATGATGAATGGGGTGAGTCAGTGAAGGCATATGTAGTTTTAAAACCCGATATGCATGCTAGTGAAGATGATATTATAAATACTGCAAAAAAACATCTTGCTTCATACCAAAAACCAAAATCTGTTAAATTTATTGAGGAACTACCAAAGGCTCCAACTGGAAAAATTCTAAAAAGGAATTTAAGAGATCCTTATTGGGAAGATTCAGATAAAGAAATTTAGATATCAGCTTTAGCAACTATATCAGATAAAGTTTGAAGGAATCTTGCTCCAACAGCTCCATCAATCCCTCTATGATCACAAGACATAGTTACTGAAATTTTATCATCCTCAAGTTTTCCAACTGCCAGTATTCCACATTGTGGTGGATTAATAACTGCTGTGAAAGATTTAATACCAAGCATACCGAGATTTGATATTGAAAAAGTACCCCCCTGATAATCTTCGGGCATTAGCTTATTATTATGAGCTAAATCAGATAATCTTTTTGTATCTGCAGAGATTTCCTCAACGGATTTCTCGTTAGCTTTTTTTACAATTGGTGTAATTAATCCCGCATCAGTAGCTACTGCAATTGAGATGTCGGCATTTTTAAATTGTAAAATTCCATCGTCAGACCAATTAATATTTACTTCAGGATGCTTTAATAATGCTGAAGCAACACACTTAATTAGTAGATCATTTATTGAAACTTTTTCTTTTTTGTCTTTGCCTTTATTTAGTTTTTCTCTTGTAGCAGATAGTTTTTTAGCATCGAGATCCACATTAAGGTAAAAATGTGGAGCAGTATTTTTTGAAGCTGTTGTTCTCTCAGCAATAACTTTTCTCATTCCACTATGTGGTATGAGTTCTGAAGGATTGTCAGCAGATGAAACTGAACCAGTATCTCCGCTTTCTTCACCTTTATAGGCCGCAAGCTTAGCTGGATCAGCTGCCTGTTCAACATCTTGTACAGATATTCTCCCTCTTCTTCCTGAAGGTGTTATTATTGAAACATCTACATCAAGCTCAAGTGCAACTTCCCAAGCTTTGGGTGAAATATTAGCATTTTCAGGAGGTGCATCAGGTAAATCCCCACTTGATTTTGGTTTCTCTTTAGGGGTAGTTGGTTCAGATGGCTCAGCTTTTTTTTCTGATACCGCGCTTTCAGGTTGAAATGAAGAGTCAACAGGAACAAAATCATTAATAAATTTATCTACTTCATCGTCAGTTATTTCTTCTGATGCAAAAACAGCTAATAGCGCTCCAACAGGATATGTTCCATCGACATCAACTAATTTTTTTCGGCATAAACCATCAAATTCAGCTTCAATTTCATTAGATATTTTATCTGTTTCAACTACCAGTAAAGCATCACCTTTTGAAAAAGAAGATCCTTCTTCAATTAACCATTCCGTAAGTTTACCTTCCTCCATCTCGATACCCCATTTAGGCATCGTCAGAGCTTCAATCTTCTTACTCATATTTTTTTCCTATTTAAAGTTTACAACTTCAGCGACAGCATCTCTAATTTTTGTTGGAGATGGTACAAATTCACTTTCAAGCTCTTTAGCAAATGGAACTGGTGAATGAGGACCAGTTATTTGTTTAATAGGCGCTTTTAATGATGAAAAGACTTCACCAGCGGCTAATGCAGCAATATCAGAAGCAAATGAGCATCTTGGCGGCGTTTCATCGACAACAACAAGTCTACCTGTTTTTTCGACGCTATCAAGGATAGCATCTTCATCTAGAGGACTTGTTGTTCTTGGATCAATAATATCGCAAGTAATGCCATCATCAGCTAGTGCTTGAGCAGCATTTTCACAAAAAGATACCATTCTTCCTGTTGCCACTAATGTACAATCGTCTCCTTCAGAAACCATTCTAGCTTTTCCAAATGGAACAAGGTGTTCACCATCAGGTACATCACCGGTAATGGTGTATAAGGTTTTATGTTCGAAAAATATTACTGGGTCATCATCTCTAATAGCAGTTGATAGAAGACCCTTTGCATCTGCAGGTGTTGACGGCATTGCAACTTTTAAACCTGGTATGGCTGTGACCAATGGATGCAATGACTGACTATGTTGTGAGGCAGCATTCATACCTGCGCCATATGTGGTTCTTAAAACCATAGGACAAGTAGCTTTTCCACCAAACATATATCTAAATTTTGCAGCCTGATTCATTAATTGATCTAAGCAAAGCCCCATAAAGTCACAAAACATAATTTCTGCAACAGGCCTTTTACCTGCAAGGGCTGCACCTGCAGCTGTTCCAGCAATACCCGCTTCGGAAATAGGCATATCAATACATCTTTCAAGCCCAAATTCTTCGTGTAAACCACCTGTTACACCAAATACTCCACCAACAAAACCTGGTTCAGCATGAGGACTACCTGTTCCACCAACTACATCTTCACCCAATACAAATACATTCTCATCTCTTCTCATTTCAAGAAAAAGCGCGTCTGTTAAGGCTTCTCTATAAGTTTTTTCTGTCATATTTATTCTCCTTAATGCCTAATAAGACACATATACATCTGTGGTTACATCTTCAGGACTAGGTAAAGGCGATTTCTTTGCCTGATCAACTGACTCTTCGATTAATGAGTTTACTTCTTCATCCAATTTATTAATATCATCATCAGAAAGAAGCCCTGCCTCAGTAACCTTATCTTTAAAAATAGTTATACAATCATTATTCTCGCGATCATCTTTTAATTCATCTGGAGCACGGTAATCTTGAGGGTCACCTTCAAAGTGACCATAAAACCTAGTTGTCTCAAACTCAACAGCACATGGACCATTTCCTTCACGAGCTTTTGCTATCAATTCTTTCATAACCTCATGAACTTCAAAAAAGTCAAATCCATTTGCCTTTACGGTATGAATACCAAAACCTTCTACACGACTAGCTATGCTTTCAGATGCAATAACATAATCACAATGTGTATGCTCAGAATAACGATTATTTTCGTATACATATATACTAGGTAATTTTAGAATTGCAGCAATATTCATTGATTCAAAAACTGGTCCCTGGTTACAAGAACCATCACCACCAAAAGATACTGCAACTGATCCTTTTCCATCTAATTTTGCAGCTAATGCGGCACCTGTTGCTAAAGGTGGACCTCCACCTACTATTCCATTTGCTCCAAGCATTCCTACATCCATATCCGCAACATGCATGGATCCACCTTTACCTTTACAAAGACCATCAGCTTTTCCATAAAGTTCTTTCATCATACCAATTACATCACATCCTTTAGCAATACAGTGACCATGGCCTCTATGAGTTGATGTAATATAATCAGCTTCAGTTAAATTTTCACATACACCAACAGCTACTGCTTCTTGACCGGCATATAAATGTGTAAACCCAGGAATTGATCCAGTCATTATTTCTCTATGAAGGTGTTCCTCGAACTCCCTAATAGTTTTCATTTGCTTGTAGGCTTGTTCAAGTTCTTCTCTAGCTAATTGCATTATATCCTCCTCATAATATATATGGATGCACAAATAGGATTAAAAGTTTTAATCATAATATTCAATAAAAATATTATTAAGATATTAAATATTTTTTTTTATTAATCAACCTGTCTCTTTTATAACCCAATTAATAGATTGTTTAATAAGTTTTCTAAAGTTTTCATTCTTATATGATGACGGTCCATCACCGAATTGTAAATACGCTATTGAGCTATTTTCATATTTTTTTGTCCAACCCACGATATCACTTCCCTCTTGATGGGACCAATCTCTATTAGAGTACATTTCTCCTTCAAGAGCTCGGGCAGCAGAATAAAAGTTTTTATCTGTAAATTTATAATTACTTCTTAAGATAGGATTAATATCATCCTCGAAAAACTCTGCTAGGTATAATTCATCTGTAATCTCAAAATCTTCAATGCCATCTGTAATAGGGTGTTTTCCATCTTTTATGACTTTATATTTAACATCATGGCGGTAACCTGAGTCAGGTTTTTTTATCCCTTTTATAAAATCTTCTTGATACAAAAATCTTCCACCAATTATATTTCCATATTCCTCCCAATTTGGCCAACCAGCAATTGCATGATGAATAAAAACACATCCAATTCCTTTCTTCAGTAAATTTAAGAATCCTTCTTTGAATTCTTGGCTTGGATCAATAAATTCCGCTTTTGGAGGTGCTGTTTCAAGATTAATTCCAGGCATATCGTAAAAAACCAATGCTTTATAATTTTTAATAGATTCTGAAATTATATATTCCTGTACGGCAGGATGCTCAATATGTGACCATGGATAAGCTGTTGAATCAATCATTTCAAAAAATGGATCACGTTCAAATGGATGACCGCGAGTTACAATTAAAATATTGTCATCTCTTTGATCAAGAAATGTCCTATTTTGTAACTCTACTGCGGAGTTATTTTTTTCATTATTACTCATAATCTTTATAGAAGGATAACTTTTTCCTATGGTCAATGGATAAATGGTTAAAAAATGGGTTATTATTTTTACTGGACACATAGAGTTATGACATAATATTATAGGGCGATTTTATTAGGAGATTGCAATGGCGTTAATAAGATATGCACAACCAGGTTTGCATGGCGATAAAGAGCCAGAACCAAATTTATCTTATGAATATATACCCAAAGAAAGATATACTTCTAAAGAGTTTATGAAGTTAGAGTGGGACCATATCTGGACAAAAATATGGTTAAGAGGAGGTTTATCCCAAGACCTTAAAGAAGCAAATGATTACATCACCACTGAAATTGGAAATTATTCAATTTTAATAACTCGCGGTGAAGATATGAAAGCTAGAGCTTTTTATAATGTGTGTAAACACAGAGGAAATACCCTCGCTCAACAAAAAATGGGAAAAATCGATAAAACTTTTAAATGCTCTTATCACAGGTGGCAGTATGATGCCGCTGGCCAACTAGTTGACGCTCCTGATCCTCATACTTTTCCGCAGGGCGTTTGCGACCCTTCATTACATTTAACTGAACTTCCATGTGAAGAATGGAATGGTTGGATTATGTATTCAATGAATCCTGATGTTCGACCATTGGATGAGTGGCTTGGCCCTGTTAAAAATCATCTTGAAGCTTATAACTTCGATAAAATGGACTTAGTAATGGATATGACTGTTGAATGGAATTGTAATTGGAAAGCATCTGTTGATGCATTTAATGAAACTTATCATGTCTGGGGAACTCATCCGCAATTAATGGATTGGTTAGATGATCAAAATGTACAAATTGATCTTTATGATATTCACAATAGATATCTAGTTCCTTTTGGGGTACCAAGTCCTAGACCTCATATTGATCAAGAAGTGATCGGACCAAATCTAGAGGTTTACATGGAACAGAATGGTGTAGACCCTAAAGACTTTAAAGGAAATGCTCAAGAAGCTAGAAGAGCTATTCAATTGGCTCAAAGAGAGCGTGCAGATGAAATGGGTTGGGATTTCTCAAGTTTGAATGATGACCAATTATCAGATGATTATCACTATTGCGTTTTTCCAAATGTTACTTTGAATACTCATGCTACGAATTATATGATGTTTACTCAAAGACCTCACACAGAAGACCCAAATAAATGTCTTTATGATTTACAAATGTTCTCACTTCCTACAGATACAAATAACAAAAGAACTAAGCAAGCCACAGAGGCCGCTGAATCAAGCGCTCCATCATACATGACTATTGAAGATGATGAGGCGCCAAGTGTAAATCCAGGTATGGATGAAGCTGTTCAAGGTGAATCAGATTCGTCTGGTCGTCCAGAGCATATTTATATTAAAGA
>CACLQD010000014.1 GCA_902609025.1 uncultured PS1 clade bacterium | reverse complement strand
ATTTAGAGGTACTGGCAAAAAGATATCTGATTATTGGAAATTGGAGAGAATAAAAGTTTTTGAAGATAATTTCATAAAAATTAAACTTAATACCGATAGAGAAAAGCTTTACCAAAACTGTGATGATAGATGTGATCATATGTTTCAATTAGGGGTAATAGAAGAAGTTCAGTCTTTAATAGAAAAGAATTATGATGATAAAGCGCCTATTTTAAATGCAATTGGCGTTAGTGAAATTAAAGAATATTTACAAAAAAAAATTAATATTGATGAAGTTAAAGATTTGATTAAATTTAGAACTCATCAATATGCAAAAAGACAAATAACATGGTTAAAACATCAGATGATTTCATGGAAAAGCTTTTCTACGCAAGAATCAGATAAAATAGTAGATTATTTTATTAAAAAATTATAAAACTCTTGACCTTTATGTATTAAGAATTTAATTTTCGTATATCATTAAATGGAAAAAAGTATGACTAAATTAACTGGCGCAGAGGTGATACTGAAGGTTTTAAAAGATCATTCAGTTGATCATATTTTTGGATATCCTGGCGGTGCTGTTTTACCATTATATGATGAGATATTCAAAAGCAATGACTCACCTAGACATATTTTAGTAAGGCATGAACAAGGCGCTGCACATGCAGCTGAAGGATATGCTAGATCAACAGGAAAACCTGGAGTTTTAGTTGTAACATCTGGACCTGGAGCTACAAATGCTGTTACTGGATTAACTGATGCAATGATGGATTCAATTCCTCTAGTTTGTATTTCAGGCCAAGTGCCAACTCATTTAATTGGAACTGATGCTTTTCAAGAAGCAGATACAGTTGGAATAACGAGGCCATGCACAAAACATAATTGGCTTGTAAAAGATCCTGATGACTTATGTCGTATTTTACATGAAGCCTTTCATGTAGCTACTTCGGGAAGACCTGGCCCAGTTGTTGTAGATATTCCAAAAGATATTCAATTTGCTGATGCAAAATATTTTCCACCAAATGAAATAAAATCAGAAAACTACAATCCTCAGATTAAGCCTGATATGCGTTTTATTGATGAAGCTGTAGAATTGATGGCAAATGCCAAAAAACCTATTTTTTATACTGGTGGGGGAGTAATAAACTCTGGTTCAGAAGCAAGTCATTTGTTAAAAGAGCTTGTAGTATTAACTGGTTTTCCCATTACTAGTACTTTAATGGGTTTAGGGGCATTTCCATCAAATGAAAGTAATTGGCTTGGAATGCTTGGAATGCATGGAACCTATGAAGCTAATTTAGCGATGAATGAATGTGATCTTTTAATAAATATTGGCGCAAGGTTTGATGATAGGGTTACCGGAAGATTAGATGCTTTTTCACCTAATTCAAAAAAAATACACATTGACATTGATCCTTCATCAATGAATAAAACTGTACCAGTTGATGTTTCTATAGTTGGTGATTGTGCCCACGCAATTGAAGGTATTTTATTAAAATGGAAATCGAAAGGCCTAAGGGTAAATATTGACTCATGGTTGGAACAAATTGAAAAATGGAGAAATAAAAAATCTCTAGATTATAAAAAATCCACTGATGTGATAAAGCCTCAGTATGCTGTAGAAAGATTGTATGAACTAACCAAAGATAATGATTCATATATAACTACTGAGGTAGGGCAGCATCAAATGTGGGCTGCTCAATATTATAAATTTGATGAACCTAATAGATGGATGACATCGGGTGGACTTGGAACAATGGGCTATGGGTTACCTGCTGCAATTGGCGTTCAGGTGGCCCATCCAAGTAGTTTAGTTATTGATATTGCTGGCGAAGCATCAATATTGATGAATATTCAAGAGCTATCGACAGCTGTTCAGCACAAACTTCCTGTTAAGGTGTTTATTCTTAATAATCAGTACATGGGAATGGTAAGGCAATGGCAAGAATTATTACATGGAGGAAGATATTCTCATTCATATACAGATTCTTTACCTGATTTTGTAAAACTTGCTGAGGCATATGGTTGTCTTGGTCTTAGAGCAATAAAACCTGACGAACTGGACCAAAAAATACAAGAAATGGTTGATTATCAAGGCCCAGTTATTTTCGATTGTGTGGTTGATCAAGATGAGAATTGTTATCCGATGATTCCTTCAGGAGCAGCGCATAATGAAATGTTATTAGGAGAAAGCGACGATAACCCAGAGGTTTCTGATGAAGGGAAGGTATTAATTTAATATGATTAAATTAAAAAAAGAAGATCAACAATCACATACTATATCCATAAAAGTAAGTAATGAAGCGGGTGTTTTAGCAAGAGTAATAGGTTTATTTTCTGGAAGGGGTTATAATATAGAAAGTTTAAATGTTGCTGAAATAGATGAAGATAGTCATAAATCTAGAATAACTATTGTTACAAATGGCAGTTTGATGACAATCAATCAAATTAAACACCAATTAGAAAGACTTGTACCTGTCGATTCAGTTGAAGACCTTACTACAGATGGACCTTCAATTGAGAGAGAAATGGCATTAATTAAAGTTGAATGTGATGGACAGAATCGTGAAGAAGTTATAAGACTTTCTGAAACTTACAGAGCAAAGATAGTTGATACAACAAAAAATTCATTTGTTTTTGAGCTTACCGGCGCAATGGATAAGATTAACTCATTTATTGAGCTTATGAGACCATTGGGTTTAATTGATATATCAAGAACTGGCTTAGCTGCTATATCACGAGGTCAGAAAGAATAGTTATTTAGAGGAGACAAAAATGAAGGTTTATTACGATAGTGACACAGATAAAAATCTTATAACTGATTATAAAATAGCTATAATTGGATATGGTAGTCAAGGGCATGCCCATGCACTTAATTTAAGAGATAGCGGCGTAAATGATGTTTGTATAGCACTACGTGAAGATTCAAAATCAGTAAAAAAGGCGGAAAATGCTGGTTTTGAAGTAAAAACAGTCGCTGATGCGGCGAAATGGGCTGATATTATGATGATGGTAACCCCTGATGAATTACAGGCAGATATTTATAACTCTGATATTGAGCCAAATCTGAAAGAAAATGCATCTTTATTTTTTGCACATGGTTTAAATATCCATTTTAATTTAATAAATGCTAGAGATGACCTTAATGTTGTTATGGTAGCGCCAAAAGGACCTGGTCATACAGTTAGATCGGAGTATGAAAGAGGAGCGGGTGTTCCTTGCCTAATTGCTGTTCATCAAGACTCTACAGGAAATGCTCTTGATATTGGTTTATCTTATGCCTCATTAATTGGCGGCGGAAGAGCTGCAATCATAGAGACAACATTTAAAGAAGAATGCGAAACTGATTTATTTGGAGAGCAAGCTGTGCTTTGTGGAGGAGTGGTTGAGTTAATCAGGAATGGTTTCGATACTCTTGTTGAGGCTGGATATGCTCCTGAAATGGCTTATTTCGAATGTCTTCATGAAATGAAATTAATAGTTGATCTTATGTATGAGGGAGGAATCAAAAACATGAATTATTCTATCTCTAATACTGCTGAATATGGTGAGTATGTATCTGGACCAAAAGTAGTAGGCAATGAATCAAAAGAAGCTATGAAAAAAGTACTTGAGAATATTCAATCTGGTAATTTTACAAAAGAGTGGATCAATGAAAACAAGGAAGGTTCTAACAAAGAATTTCATGCAATGAGAGAAAAATCTAATTCTCATTCTATTGAAGAAGTTGGTACAAAATTAAGAGGCATGATGCCCTGGATTGGTGAAAACTCTCTTGTTGATAAAGAAAAAAATTAATTTTTCTTGAATAAATCAAAAATTTCATGCATTTATCTTTTTAAAGGTAATGAAATGGAACAATTAGAAAATAATAATAATTTTTTTGAAAGCATCAATTCTTTCAACAATATCTTATTGGTTGTTCTAGGTTTACTAGCATTACTCCTGATTTGCCTCTGAGGTTCAATATATTTTTGTTCTCAGAGGTTAAAAACACTTTCAATACAAATGGAGTAAAAAATGAATAGTAAAGATAATTATATTAAAATTTTTGATACAACCTTAAGAGATGGTGAACAATCTCCAGGGGCTTCTATGTCTCTTGAGGAAAAAATACAAATTGCTGAAATTTTTGATGAAATGGGCGTAGACATTATTGAAGCCGGATTTCCGATTGCATCAAATGGTGATTTTGAGTCAGTTAAAGAAGTCTCTAGAATAGTAAAAAATGTTCAAGTTTGTGGGCTATCTAGGGCAGGTCAAAAGGATATTGATAGAGCTGCTGAGGCATTAAAGTATGCAAAAAACCCTAGAATTCATACTTTTATCTCAACCAGCCCTGTTCACATGCAGTACAAATTACAAATGAATGAGCAAGAAGTTCTTGATGCCATTAATTTCTCTGTATCAAGAGCAAGAAATTTAGTAGAAGATGTTCAATGGTCTGCAGAAGATGCCACAAGAACAGATAGAGATTTTTTATTTAAATGTGTTGATATGGCTATATCATCTGGAGCTACCACAATTAATATTCCTGATACAGTAGGTTATACAACCCCAGATGAATATTATGAAATAATTGACTCTTTAATAAAAAATATACCAGATTCAGATAAAGTTGTTTTCTCAACACATTGCCATAATGATTTAGGTTTAGCAGTTGCTAATTCTTTATCTGGCGTCAGAGCGGGCGCAAGACAAATTGAGTGTACTATGAATGGAATTGGTGAGAGAGCTGGTAATGCTGCTCTTGAAGAAATTGTCATGTCTATGAAAGTAAGAAATGATATTTTAGATTATGACTCAGGGGTTGAGACAACGCTTTTCACTCGTGCTTCAAAACTTGTATCTTCAGTCACATCTTTTCCAGTTCAATTTAATAAAGCTATTGTGGGAAAAAATGCTTTTGCACATGAGTCTGGGATTCATCAAGATGGAATGCTCAAGAACAATGAAACATATGAAATCATGACTCCTGAAAGTATTGGTTTAAATGAATCCACTTTAGTGATGGGTAAGCATTCTGGAAGACATGCTTTTAAAGAAAAAGCTAAAGAACTTGGGTATGTTTTAGCTGACAATCAATTAAATGATGCATTTTATAGGTTTAAGGATTTAGCTGATAAGAAAAAAGAAGTCTTTGATGATGATATTGTTGCTCTAATTGATGATGAATTTTCTAAAGGCTTAGATGTTATAAAGCTAGTATCTTTATCTATTTATGCTGGTACCGAAGGCCCACAATTTGCAGATCTTTCACTAGAGATTGATGGAGAAGTAAAACAAAATAAATCTGAGGGCGATGGACCGGTTGATGCTTTATTTAATTCAATAAGAACTCTTATTCCACATACTGCTAGTTTACAGTTATATCAGGTTCATGCTGTTACAGAAGGAACTGATGCTCAAGCAGAAGTTAGTGTAAGATTACACGAATCAGGTAAGACAGTTATAGGAAGAGGTGCAGATACTGATACTTTAGTAGCTTCTGCTCGGGCTTATATAAGTGCTTTAAATCGTCTTATGGTAAAAAGAGAGAAAAGTATTCCTGAGGAGATAGCTAATTAATTAGGAGAATTTTTTGAAAAAATATTTTAATTTTCTTAGTTCTGATTTGGCTATAGATTTAGGTACAGTTAATACACTTATCCATCACCATGATAATGGAATCGTTTTAAATGAACCATCAATTTTGGCTGTTGATAAAGCAGATTTAAATATGGGTATAATTGCTATTGGGTCAAAAGCGAAAGAAATGCATGGCAGAACCCCAGAAAATATTGAAACCATAAAACCAATGCGTGAAGGAATAATTGCCGATTATTTAGCTGCTGAGGAAATGCTAAAGTATTTTATAAGTAAATCCTTATTAAATAAAAACCTTTTTAGCCCTAGATTAATAATATGTGTTCCCGCAAGTTCTACTCCCGCTGAAAGAAAAGCTATTTTGGACTCTGGTTTAGCTACTGGAGCTAGAAAAGTTTTTTTAATCGAGGAACCTATGGCTGCAGCTATAGGATCTGATCTTCCAATTAATGAAGCAAAAGGCTCAATGATAATTGATATAGGTGGGGGAACTACTGAAATCGCAATAATATCTCTTGGTGGAATCGTTTTTTCTAAGTCTATTAGAGTTGGTGGAAATGAATTTGATAAATCAATTATCTCTAATTTAAGAAGAAATGAAAATATCCACATTGGCGAGATTACTGCAGAACAACTTAAAATACACATTGGCTCAGGGATTGTTCCCAAACATGGTGATGGAAGAAAGATGACAATAAAAGGTAAAGAGATAACAGAAGGTGTCCCAATAGAGAAAGAAATTACTGAGAGACATATTTCCGAAAGCTTAGCAGAAGCATTATTTGAAATTACAGAGACTATTAAGGAAGCATTTGAATCAGCTCCACCTGAATTAACTGGTGATATTTATGAGAATGGCATCCTTTTAACTGGAGGTGGTTCATTACTAGACAACATGGATGTAGTTATTGAGCGCGCAACAGGCCTGAAAGTAAAATATGCTGAAGAACCTCTATCAAGTGTAGCTTTAGGGTCAGGTAAAGTGATGAAAAACTTAAAGACGATGAGAGATACATTAAGCACACCATATGGCAGGCATTAGAGGAATCAGTATAAAAATTAAAAATGTATGAAAAAAACAACGACATAAACCGTCGTGTATTTTTTGTTGGTGGAGGAATGATTATTCTTTCATCATTTCTTTTATCAAGGCTTTGGAAACTTCAAGTCAGTGAGCAAGATAAATATTTACTATTATCTGATAAGAATCGTATAAGGATAACTCCATTATTTCCTAAAAGAGGCATCTTCTATGATAGAAATGGTAATGAACTAGCATTAAATTCTTCCAATTTTAAATTAACTTATTCCTCAGGGTCTGTTTTACCAGATCAAGTGCTTATAAAAAAAATTAGTAATGAATTAAGTTTAAATAATGATCAAATTGAAAAGATTAATAAGAGGATATTTAATAAAAAATTAAAAAAAATAGAAATAAAAGAAAATTTAACTATTGATGAAATATCTGCTTTAAATTTTTTAAATGATGATTTAGAGAGTTTTTTAATCGAAGATAACTCGAAAAGATCTTATATCAATTCGAAAAGCTTTTCTCATCTTATCGGATACACTGGCTTCATAAATGATTCAAATTCAGAGAGTTTAAAAACTATTGGACTTTCTGGTTTAGAGTTAAAATTCGATCATATTTTATCAGGTCATTTAGGCTATGTGAAAACAGAAGTAAATTCTGAAGAAAAAAGCATACGTATTTTGGAAGAAAATAAAGCAATAAATGGTCAAGATGTAGTTTTAACAATTGATCAAGAACTTCAAAACGCCGTTCATAAAATAATGGGCAATAATGTAGGTGCAGCAACAGTAATGAATATCCAAAATGGTGAAATTTTGGCTATGTGTTCAACACCAAGCTTTGATAACAATAAATTTATTGATGGCTTTAGTTACGATGAGTGGAATAAAATATCAGAAGATGAAAGAAAACCATTTTTGAACAAAGCTATTAATGGTGAATACCCCCCAGGCTCAACATTTAAAATTGTTACTACTTTAGCCGGTCTAGAGGATGGGCTACTTAACCCAGATGATAAGGTTTTTTGTAACGGAAAAACAAAATATGGAAAAAGAAATTTTCATTGTTGGAAGGATAAGGGCCATGAAGAGGTTGATCTTAGAAAGGCAATAAAAGAATCTTGTGATGTCTATTTTTATGACCTTGCTAGAAGACTTGGTATTGAAAAGATTGCCAATATGGCTCTTCGATTAGGATTTGGTAGAAATTTTGATTTAATTAGTGACAATGAGAGAAATGGAATAGTACCAACTAAAAATTGGATAGAAAATAATATTAATAATAATTGGAATTTAGGGGATACACTAGTTGCTGGTATCGGTCAGGGTTATATTTCTGCAACTCCTTTGCAATTAAATGTAATGATATCAATGATTGCAAACAAAGGGTTCTACATTGAGCCTAAAATAATAAAATCACCAAATTTAAATAAAAAAAATACAATAAGACCTGCTGGATTTAATTTTTCTAATTTAGATTTGCTTAGAGATTTATTGGATATAGCTGTTAATGAAAAAGGCAGTAATGCTTATTCTAGTAGAATTGAAGCAGATAACTGGAGAATGGCAGGTAAGACTGGAACTTCACAAGTAAAAGAAATAACTGAAGAAGAAAGAAAAGAAGAAATAATTATTTCAAAAATTTGGAATGAAAGAGATCATGCTCTTTTTGTTGGTTATGCGCCAACAACAAAACCAATATATTCTGTTTCAATTGTTATAGAGCATGGAGGTTCAGGCAGCCAAAAAGCTGCACCTCTAGGAAGGGATATTTTGTTAGCATGTCAAAAAATTAAAACCCAGGGATCAAAAGCATAAAAATGTATAAAAAACAAAGAAAGAGCATTTTACATAAAAGAACTCTCTACTTTGATAAGTTTAGAGGTATTAATTATGGGATACCACTTTGTTTAATTATGTTAGGTTCCACCGGATTATTGATGTTATTTTCCATTTCTGGTGGAGAATTTAATCAGATAGTAATGAATCATTTTCTTCGTTTAATAGTTGGATTTATATTTTTTATATTTTTTTCCTTTATTAGTTTTCGAATTTTGAGAGTTATTTCTTTTCCAATGTACTTTGCGATACTGGCTATGTTGGCTTGGCTATATATATTTGAGTCTTCGACAGTGTCTAGATGGATAAATTTAGGCGGAACAAGTTTTCAGCCATCAGAGTTTTTAAAATTTATATTAATTTTAACATTAGCTTCTTATTATAGTTTTTTTGGAGAAAGCAAATCTAGGCAATTAAGATATAATCTATTACCAATAATACTAATTTTGGTTCCCTCTTTTTTAATTTTAAATCAACCTGATTTGGGAACAGCTGTTTTATTAATTTTAGCAGGGTTTTCAACTGTTTTCTTTTCTGGGCTTTATTTGAAATGGGTTGTATTGGGCTCATCATTTGTTTTTGTGACTATCCCGCTCATTATTACGAGCTTAAAGCCTTACCAAATGAAAAGATTAGAAGTTTTTCTTGATCCTGATAAAGATCCTTTTGGATCAGGTTATCATATAATTCAATCAAAAATAGCTATTGGTTCTGGAGGTTTAACTGGAAAAGGTTTTATGTCAGGTACGCAAAGTCGGCTTAATTTTCTTCCTGAAAAACATAATGATTTTATGTTAGCGGTACTCCTTGAAGAAACAGGATTAGTAGGGGGAATATTTATTTTCACAATTTTTTTCTATTTTATTATAATATCTATGCATACCTCTATCGTAGCTAGAAGTCGATTCAGTTCAGTTGCATGTGGATCAATATCTGTATTGATTTTTTTATATTTCTTTATTAATTGCGCTATGATAACTGGATTAATTCCAATAGTTGGTGTTCCAATACCGATGCTTTCATACGGTGGTTCAGCAATAATCTCTCTTTGTGCAGCGATGGGGTTTGTTCTAAATGCAAGAAGGCAAAGGGATATAAAGATTGAGAGTATACTAGATGCATAGAATTCATCCAATTGATGAAATTATAGAGGAAAGATGTCCTAAGTTGATGTCGAATAAGCTTTTATGGTCGGTTATAAAACCAACAATTTTTAAAATATTTAAATATAAAACAGCAAAAAATATTACCGACGATATTTCTAATATATCTGGTTATGAATGTTTTACTTATTTAACAAATCTTCTGAAATTTAATCTAGATATAAGAAATATTGAATTAGTTCCAGAACATGGCCCTATCATATTAGCGGGAAATCATCCAACTGGTCTTACTGATGGAATAGTAATGTTTGAAGTTATGAAAGATAAGCGACCCGATTATACTCTTTATGCAAATATTGACATGATCAAGCTTTCAAAAGGTTTTGAAGATATTATTATTCCTGTAGATTGGAATGATGACAATAAAAATATCGGTAAAAGCAAAGAAATTCTGAAAAGAACAAAGGAGACTTTTACCGAAGGTAAGTGTTTATTGGTTTTTCCATCATCCCGTCTTTCTAAAAGAAAAGGCTTCAAGTTGTTTGAAAGACCCTGGTTAAACACTATTATTAAGTTATCAAAGAAATATAATGCACCAATTATACCTTTTCATATGGATGGGCATAATTCACTTTTTTATTATTTTTTAGATATTTTTAATGAAGAATTAAAGAATATTAGCCTCTTTAGCGAACTAGTAAACAAAGAGGAGTTTAAATATACAATTACTTTCGGTCACCAAATTGATCCATTGGATATTAATGGTGATATCGATAAAGAAACCTCAAGAATCCAAAATCATGTTGAATTTATACTTGGTAATCCTCCGTTAATCCTATAGCTTTGTACAGAGAGATTTTAGATATGACAGATAATTTTATTGGAAAAAATGCTCTTATTACTGGAGCCTCATCTGGGATAGGTAAAGATATTGCATAT
Source organism: uncultured PS1 clade bacterium (assembly GCA_902609025.1). Classification (GTDB taxonomy): domain Bacteria; phylum Pseudomonadota; class Alphaproteobacteria; order MED-G09; family MED-G09; genus AG-430-B22. The sequence continues at coordinate 12,661 of CACLQD010000014.1, read as the reverse complement.
ATTATGGCTGAAAAAGGTATCAATTTAATACTTTTAGCAAGGCGTGAAGATGCTCTTATTAAGATAAAAGAAGATATACAGGATAAGTTTTCAATAAACATAATGGTTATTGCAGCAGATTTAAGTCAGATACCTGAATATGAGAGAATTTACGATGAATGTAAAAGAAATCATTTTATGCCTGATTTTTTAGTTAATAATGCAGGTTACGGAACTTTAGATAGTTTTCACAAGATTTCATATGAAGATCACATCAAGTTTATTAATGTTTTAACAACATCCGTTGTATCTTTAACCCAGCTATTTATACAAAATATGATTAGTAATGGTTTTGGAAGAATTATTAATATTGCCTCACTTGCAGGATTTGCTCCAGCATCAAACTCTGGAGGCATGTATACCGCCGTTAAATCAATGGTAATTAAATTTTCAGAGGGTATTCATAAAGAATATAAAGATAATAATATTTATTGTTGCGCCGTTTGCCCAGGTTTCACTCATACAGAATTTCACGATCAAATGGGCGAATTTAAAAGCTCTATTCCAAGTTTTATGTGGATGAGCTCAAAAACCGTTGCCAAACAAGCTTTTGATGAAACAATGAAGGGTAAAGATTTATATATTAACGGGGGAATTAATAAGTTTCTGGCTTTCCTTATGTGGTTAACTCCAAAATGGTTAACAAACTTATATTACAAACTAATTATGAGAAAGAGACCTTAAAGGATTTTTGGAATAATTATTTTTCTCTCTTTTGGGTAATCCTCAAATTTTTCTTTATACCATTTATGATGGCTTATAGCTCTTGGAAGTAAATTAAACATTGTCCAGAAAAAGAATACTAATCCAGATACGCTCCAAGTGAGAATGGCCCATCCAAGCCATTCTATAATTTCCCCAAAATAATTTGGACTAGATACATATTTATACAATCCTTGTTGTGGAATTTTGTATCCATGCTCTGTATTTTTTGCTAACCGCATTAAAATATTGTCTGAATGAACATTAATGAAAGCACCTATAAGAAATATCAAAAAACCAATTATGAAAACTGGCTCAGAAAACCATGATATATCGTAATTAATATCCAAAAGAAAAAACCAATAGCCATGTAAAAATGTGTTAACGGCATTAAACAAAAAGGCCATTAAGGCAACTAAAACGGGCATTGTTCCATCTTTTTTTATTCTCATTGGCCATATAAAGCTTCTATTGAAATAATGTACTGACCAGATAATCAAAAAGAAAATGAGAACAGGATTACTAAATCCATCATAAAGAAAATAGTATATCCAAAGAAGATATAATGCTGGGCTTTCCATTACTATCCATCCAAGTCTTTTGGGTATAGTTAATCCCCATCCTGATCTTGAGTGTCTGCCATAGGGAGCACTTATTATAAGTAAAATGATGAAGGTAATAATACCAATAGTCATCCATATGTTTATCAGAATAGGGTACATAGCAATTTTAGGTTATCATAAAAATTTAAAGGTGATTCGTTAAATAATATGAAAAGAAAAATTTGGATAGATGGAGAGTTTGTTGATTGGAATGATGCGTCAGTTCATATTCTGTCGCACTCCCATCAAAGGGGTTCCTTGATTTTCGGTTTTATTCCTATTTTCGAAAATGAAAATGGAACATTTATTTTTAGGGTTGATAAACATATCGAGAGACTTCTCAAATCATGCCTTATGGCAGGAATTCCCATTGACTATATGGAGAATGAATTAATTGATGCAGTTTTTGATACGGTTAAAGAAAATCCTGGAAGTAAATTCATTAAAATCAGTGTTTATATTGCGTCCATAGAAATTGACGTAGTACCCCAGGACCCGTTTACCAAAGTTGCTATTGCTGCTTATGATCCTCAGAAGGATATTATCGAAAAGAATTCGCAGCCATTTCATAGTTCCAAGCAGTTAAGTGTGTGGATTGAGAAAGAGCGGCATCAGAGAAGACAGGACATCATTGAACCGCAGATAAAGATAGCTGCTAATTATACCTCTCCAATGATGGCCAAGTGGAAAGCAAGAAAAAATGGATACGATGAAATCATTCTTACTGATAGTGAGGACTATGTAACTGAGGCACCAACATCGAATGTATTTATAGTTAATCAAGGTGGAGTCCTCAGAACGGCTCACGAGGACGAAGTTTTGCACGGTATTACCCGAATGAGTATTATCGAGATAGCTGAAGACGAGGGTATCGAAATGAACATTGGACGTATTCCTAGAAGGGAGCTCGAAGAGGCAAGGGAGGTTTTCATCACATCATCTAGTCATCTTGTTTATCCAGTCAACAGTCTAGATGGAAAGCCTGTTGGAAATGGTAAAGCAGGAAAAATAACGATGATTCTAAAAAACCGATTACTGAGAGTCACTGAAGGAAAAGACAATAAATTTAATAAATGGCTTTGCCCCGTATAGGTTTATGAAACAAGGAATATTTCAAAATTGAGGAACCTTCTCTTTTCTGATCACAGCATGAAGCCCTGAGATTTTATTTAATCTTCTTGAAATAAGAGTTGCAAATATTGTCAAACCGACAATCATGCTAATCCACATGCCGCTTTCTCCCATGGGTTGGTTTATGCCGTAATAGGTAAGATAGTACCCAAAAGGGATAGCAAATACCCAATAGGCAATAATGATGAAAACCATTGTCATGAAAGTATCTTTATATCCTCTTAATGCTCCAATACTTCCCATGCCAATACCATCGGGAATTTGGAAAATGGCGGCAAAAACAATTAAATGACTTGCAACGGAAAAAACCAGAAGATCGGTTGTATAAAGTGATATAAGTTTGTTACCCAGTGTGACTAGGAGTGTCATATTAAATAGGGCGCCTATTAAACATAGGTATACAGAAACCTTGGATGAGTATCGTGCATCAATATACCTCTTTTCTCCCAGAAGATTACCGACCCTCGTTGATGCGGCAAGACCTATAGCCAGCGGTAACATAAAAACAATACTTGCAATGTTGAGTGCAACAGCATGACCCGAGACAACATTTTCCCCAAGCGGTGCTAGAATTATGGCAGCCCCTGAATACATGCTTAATTCAACAAATATTCCAAAACCAATGGGGGTCCCAAGCTTGAAAACCTCCATGGAGGTTTTCAAAGATGGCCCATCAAATCTACTGAATAATTTATTTTTCTTATAGGATTTGGAAAATAAAACAATGCCAAGCATTGCAACAAACATTAGTGTTGAAACTATTGTTGTAGCATATCCACAACCAACACCTCCCATCTCTGGTAATCCGAAATATCCATATACAAATATTATATCCAGCGGGATATTTATTAATGCGCCCATGAAGACAACTATGAAAACTGGAATTGTAAGAGTTAAACCCTCGCTATATGAACTTAACAGCCTATACAGTATATAGAAAAACATACCTATGGAAATTGCTTTGAGATAAGAAATAGATATTGAAGTAATTGTTTCATTAATAGGCAAAAAGACCAGTAACTGGCTACCAAAATAGAAAATAATAACTAAAAGAAGGCCCAGTAAAACTGCCAGCCAAAAGACTTCTCTTATTTTTTGACCTATTTCAAGATCTTTGTTTGCACCATTAAGTTGCGCAACAATTGGAATAACAGAAAAAACTATACCAGCCATAAACATAAAAATTGGATAAGTGAAAGAATTGGCTATTACAAGACCTGCGAGTTGGTCAGCTCCGGCTCTTCCAGCAACTATTGTATCCGTAGCAGACATAATCATAAATGATAATTGAGAACCAAGCATTGGAAAGCCAATACGAAAGAAATATTTGGATTCATTAAAGAATTTATTCATCTATGATGCTTTTCCTAATAATTCTTGATGCTGTATCGATAATCGCAACCATTATAAGAATTAATATTATGATAAATAGAGTTTGATCCCAGTATTGCGCCTTCATTCTCTCAGTTAGCTGTAAACCAATTCCTCCAGCACCAATAACACCAAGAATTACTGCTGATCTTGTATTGGACTCGAAGAAATATAAGCTTTGCGAAATAAATATTGGAAAAATTTGGGGAATTAATCCGTAACGAATTACTGAAGCCTTGCTGGCACCGGTTGATTGCATACCTTCAATTTGACGGATGTCAGCATTATCTGTTGCTTCTGAAAATAACTTTCCAAGTGTTCCCACATCAACAGTGAATATAGATAGTAATCCAGCAAACGGCCCTAAACCGAATGCTCTTACATAAATAATTGCCCAAATTAAAATATCAACTCCTCTAATAAAATCTAAAAAGCGTTTTATAAGAAAACGTATTAAACCAAATTTGAAAATTTGACGCGAAGCAAAAAAACTTATTGGTATACACACCAAAGTGGCTAAGAATGTACCTAAGAATGCCATACCAAGTGTTTGAGCTAGACCAGTGAAGATAGAGTTAAAATTCCAATTAAAAAAATCTTTCCAGGTAAACATTGCAACTAAAATAGGTTTCATATTTGAAAGACCAGAAAGTATTTTTCCAAAGGAGATATCAAAATAATATAAGCAAAATAGAAAATAGAAAATTACTAGTATGTAACCTGTAAAAACTATTGGTGAGCGTTTCCATAAAGGGTGAAATGCTCTTGGACAGAGTGATATTATATCTTTTTCAGACATCCATCTCTCCAATAATTTTTTGCCTAATTCTACCTGATGAAATGTCTATAGTTATAACGGTTAATATAATCAGAAGAATTATCGCGCTTACTTCTTCGTAATAATTGAAATTAATTACAAGATAGAGCTCTTGGCCGATTCCTCCAGCTCCAACAAATCCTATAACAGTTGACGCTCTTATATTGATCTCAAATCTCAAAAGAGCATAAGATATTATATTCGGAAGAATTTTTGGAATTATTCCATAACGCATTTCAGAAACCCAATTACCTCCATGCGATCGAATAGCTTCGCATGTTTTTAAGTCTGCATTTTCATGAACTTCCGAAAATAACTTTCCTAATGCACCAGTTGTATGAATAGTTATTGCTATAATACCTGCTAGAGGACCGACACCTAAAGCCCAAACAAAAAGTATAGCAAATATAATTTCAGGAACACCTCTAAGGAATTCTAAAAATCTTTTTACGAGATGATAGCTATAAATGTTTGGAGTTATGTTTTTAGCTGACAAAAAGCTTAATAACAAAGCAAACACAAAACCCATTAAAGTTGATAAAACAGCCATATTAAATGTTTCATAAAGAAGGGCGGCATATTTTTTAAAATTAAAATACCAATATTGTATTGAACCTTCAGTTTTTGAATTTTCGAAAATTAATTTAGTATCAAGATTAGGTAATATTTTGACAATATAATCACCAAGCCTTGGAAAACCATCAATTATTTTAGATAAATTAAAGTCAATGATTGAAGAGCTCATAAAAAAAGATAGAGCAAAAATAAGGATGATAAATATATTCCATAATCTTCTACTTCTTAATTGCGCAGAATATATAGATATATGTCTATTAAGAAGAGAATCATTCATTTTCTAAATCGTATAATTGTTCTGCTAATTCTTTAGTAAGAGAGGATGGATGGCCATCAAAAACTATTTTTCCATCAGATAAACCAATCAAACGATCACAATATTCTTTAGCTATTTCAAGGGAGTGCAAGTTGCATATAACCATAATACCATCTTGTTTATTAATCTTTTTTATATCATCCATGACAACTTTTGAGTTTTTTGGATCCAAAGAAGAAATAGGCTCGTCTGCAAGTAAAATTGATGGATTCTGCATCATTGCCCTTGCGATAGCCACCCTTTGTTGTTGACCTCCAGAGAGCGTTCCAACTCTTTGCAACGCTTTATCTGAAAGATCTAAATTATTTAAATATGTTAGCGCTTCAATTTTTTCTTTTTTACTATAAATCTTTAATAATTTCAGTAATTTAAAATTAATACCTAATGTCCCACTTAAGACATTAGTTAATACATCTAAGCGATCAATTAGATTGAATTGTTGAAAAATCATTGCACATTTAGACCGCCATTTTTTTAATTTTTTACCTTTAAGAGAGGTAATTTCAATTCCATTATAAGTAATAGATCCGCTTGTCGGTTCAATTAGTCGATTAATTAATCTCATGAGTGTGGATTTACCCGCACCTGACTTGCCTATAATGCCTACCATTTCCCCATCTAATATTCTTATCGAAATATCATTTAAAGCTGTAGTTTCAGAAAATTTTTTAACTAGTGAATTAATCTCAAGAGAAGTCATAATTATCCTAAAAAATCATTAAATTGTTTGTATTTAAATATTTACCAAATAATATCCTATTTAATCTATAGGATTACTCAATTTTATGAAAAGAAATTTATATAATATAATTTTATTAAATTTAATATCTTTTACTCCGATAAAGGTTTTTGCAGGGATTGATGAAAGTATTAATAATTTTCTTGAGCCTGTTTCAAAAGCAGTTTCCAGTATAGTTTTTTATAGTTTGCCTATAGGTTCAACAAATGTTGAGTTGATTGTAATTTGGCTAATTCTAGGGGGACTTTTTTGCACATTTTACTTTAAGTTTGTGAATTTTAGTGCTTTTAAACATTCTATTGCCCTTGTTAGCGGTAAACACACAAGTAGTGATTCTTCCGGAGAGGTTTCGCATTTTAAGGCTCTTTCAACAGCATTATCTGGCACTGTAGGTTTGGGAAATATTGGCGGTGTTGCAGTTGCGATATCCCTTGGAGGCCCTGGAGCAACTTTTTGGATGATACTATCTGGTTTACTTGGAATGTCACTTAAATTTTGTGAATGCACACTTGGAGTAAAATACAGAAATATTAACCCTGATGGGAGTGTATCTGGCGGTGCAATGTATTATCTAACCAAGGGCTTATCAGAAAAAGGGATGCCTATTTTAGGAAAGTTTTTGGCTTATATGTTTGCTATTTTTTGTGTATTTGCCTCATTAGGCGGTGGAAATATGTTTCAGGTAAATCAATCTTTGGATTTAATTATCTATGTTTCTGGTGGTCAAGGTGGTTTTTTAGATCTTAATTCCTGGGTTTATGGAGCAATATTTGCATTCCTTTTAGGTATAGTGATAATTGGAGGTATAAAAAGAATTGCTGCGGTGACCTCAAAATTAGTTCCAAGCATGGCAATAATTTATATTATTAGTGCCTTAGTTATATTAATTGTAAATATTGATCAAATTCCGACTGCTGTTAAATCTATTTTTGTTGGAGCATTTTCCCCAGAAGGTGTTACAGGTGGTTTTTTAGGTGTTTTGATATTGGGTTTTAGAAGGGCTGTATTTTCTAATGAAGCAGGTATTGGGTCTGCACCGATCGCACATTCAGCAGTTAAAACTAGCGAGCCTGCAACTGAAGGTATTGTCTCCTTACTTGAGCCATTTATAGATACCGTTGTGATTTGTACCATTACGGCTCTAGTAATTATAACAACTGGTGTTTTTATTTCAGGTACCGGTATAGAGGGAGCAAGAATGACATCCCAAGCGTTTGGATCAGTTCTGCCCTGGTTCCCATATTTATTAGCTATTGTTGCAATTCTTTTCGCATTTTCAACAGCCATTTCATGGTCATATTACGGTGTAAAAGCAGTAACATTTATTTTTGGTGAAAAAAAATCAATTGAACTAATTTATAAATTAATCTTTTGTTCATTTGCAATTGTTGGAGCATCTTTAGATCTTACTAAAGTAATTGATTTATCTGACTCATCTTTATTTTTAATGGCTATACCTAATCTTATTGGTGTCTATATTTTAGCAAGTATAGTTAAAAAAGAATTTTCAGATTATAGACAAAAATATATGAATTAATGTCAAAGCAAAATAATACTCAAGAGTTTCCTTCATATATTTATTCTTTAAAAGGTTTTATGGATCATGAGGAAGGTAAATGTCTAAACAAATATGCAACTAAATCATCCTTTCGTGGACCTATTCTCGAAATAGGCTCTTACTGCGGAAAATCAACAATTTATATGGGTCTTGGAGTCAAAGGTACTAATTCTTGTATTTATTCTATCGATCACCATATGGGATCCGAAGAAAATCAAGTTGGGTGGGAATACCATGATGCCGATCTTTTTGATGAAGAGACTGGAAGAATAAACTCTTTTCCTGAATTTATGCGTAATCTGAGAAAAGCTGATTTATTAGATACTGTGATTCCAATAGTTTCAGACTCTTCGTTGGTATCAATAAACTGGAAAATACCCCTTTCAATGGTTTTTATAGATGGTGGTCATACAATGGAAGCCGCTTTAAATGATTTCAATAACTGGAAAGACATGATTATTAAAGGAGGAATATTAGCAATCCATGATGTTTTTCCAAATCCTGACGATGGTGGTAGGCCTCCATACGAAATTTATAAGAAAGCTTTATCAGAAGGAAACTTCAAAGAAGTTGAAATTGTTAAATCAATGCGAATATTAGAAAAATTAGATTAGACTATCATCTAAAAAAATAGAAGATCCTTTTGAAAAACTATGAAGTGCGTCGTAAGCTAAAATGACAGCAGCTGAAGTCCATCCTGGCTTTTCCATTGGCCAAAAAACTTTTTCAGCAATTTGTCTGCCCATCCAATAAGCGCCATCATTATCTGTGTAAACTTTTATCCAAGAAAGTAATTTTGCAGCTTTATCTTTTTCTTGAATTTTAATTAAAGCTATAGCAAGTTCGGCTGTTTCAGCAATAGTAACCCATGGTTGATCTGAGACGCATAAGCATCCTTTTTCATTTAGTACATAATTATTCCATTGAGAATTAATTCTTTCTTCCGCTTTTTTTCCATTGATTACCCCACAAAGAACAGGATAATACCAATCCATTGAGAATCTTTTCTTTGATTCCCAAGTCTTATCAAAGCTTTCAGGTTTACTTATGATAGTGTTTTCCAATCTTTCTAATGACTTATTCCAATTAGGTTTTTCTTTATTTAATTGTGTAGCACAATTAATAGCGCAAATGAGACTTTTGTATATTGAGCAACAACCAGTCAAAAGTGAATCATCTTTTGGGGCTTCAGAACTCTTTGCAGCCCATCTAATTGACCCATCCTCCATTTGATTTTCAATTACAAAATTTATTGCTTTTTCAATCATTTCCCAATTATTAGTCAACCTATCAACTGAATTGTTTATCAGGAAATCATGCCAGCAGGCTGTTGCAATATATGCTGCAAAATTTGTATCTCTGAAATATACTTTTGATTCTATATCTCTATTGATGAAAGTCCCTTTTTTTTTATCTATATCCAATGTGCTTCCAAGCTCGCCTAACCAAGAGCCATCATTTAATTGGTTTTTTTTTAAATAAGAAAAGCCTAAGTCAACTTCTTTAGAATATCCAAGAGTATTTAAAGCCATTACGCATTCAAGATGATTCCATGCATCAAACACACCGTCTTCTGTCCAAGGTATGCAACCATCCTCTTTTTGTAATAAGACAATTCTTTTTATTGGCCCCTCTAAGTTTTTAGTTAATGAATTCATTTTTTCTAATTAATTATATTTTTTGAAGTAAAGAACTATAGATTTTCCCATTAATGGATCAAATAACTTTTCTAAGATCCGAGTTAATAAAGGTCTTTTCATAATATCCCATTCAAGAAAGCTTTTATAAAAATTAATAAATGTATTATCTTCTCTCTTTACTCCAACAAAACATTTAAGCCACCAGTAAGGAGAATGTAATCCGTGTTTATGCTCTTTTCCTCTGTAAGTAAAACCGTTTTCTAAAAATGAATTTTTTAATTCAGAGTATTTAAAAATTCTTATATGTCCTCCAGGCTCATTGTGATAATCATCTGATAACAGCCAACAAATTTTCTCTGGCAACCATCTTGGAACAGAAACCCCTATAATAGCTCCTGGTTTTGAAATTCTATATATTTCATTAATAACATTCTCATAATCATATATATGTTCTAATACTTCCGAACATATTATGTGATCAAAAGTATTATCTTTAAAAGGTAATTGAAGTGCAGTTCCAGCCATTAAGCTAAATTTTCTATCACTTGATTCATTAATGTCAGGGTATTGTTGAAATCCTTGGTAAGTATGTTTCAATTCTTCTAATGAGAGATCTAAACCTATTACATGACATTTGCTATAATAATAAAGTTTATGTATGTGACGGCCTTTTCCGCAACCAAGGTCTAATATTTTTGAGCCGTCAATAATATTTAATTTATCGAGATCAATTGTTAGCATTAATTATAGCCTCTTTGTAAACATCAACAAGCTCTCTTGCAGCTCGCTCCCATGTGAATTTATCTAAAACTCTTTCTCTACCCATTTTTCCATATACCAATCTCTTTTCATTATCATTAAGTAATTCTTTGATACCCTGATATAAGGAATGAGGATCTGAATGATTTACAATTATTCCTGCATCGCCAACAACTTCAGGTAGAGAGCCTCCATTAGTTGAAACCAAAGGTATTCCACAAGACATTGCTTCTCCAGCGGGAAAGCCAAAACCTTCATAAACGGAAGGTGAAACAGCTATTGTTGACTCTGCATAAAGTTGAGCAATTTCATTACTTGTTAAATCGCTTACAAACTTTACTTTTTCTCTAATTCCTTTTTTATCTAGCTCTTTTGATGTTGGGCCTTCTCTTAATTTTCCTATAACAACAAGTTGAAGTTCAGGAAAATCTTTTAATAGTAAATCGTACGCACGAATTAAATATATTAATCCCTTCAAAGGAACATCAGCGCTTGCAGTGGTAATTAATTGATTTGGTTTCCTTTTGATTTTTTCGATAGGACAGAATGTAAGATGGTCAATTCCATGAAGAACCTTCCTTGTTTTGTTAATATCAATTTTAAAATCTTTCGCTAGATCTTTTCTTGTATTTTCTGAAACTACTATAATCGGGTCTAATTTTCTTGCGACCTTCATTTGCATATTTAAAAAGCTATACCATCTCCATTTTAGAATTTTTAATGATATTGTTTCAGCATGTTTTATATCTATTTTTTTATCCATTGTAATAGGGTGATGAATCGTACCAACAACCGGTACACCCATTTTTTTCAGTTTTAAAAGACCGTAAGCTAATGTTTGATTGTCATGGACAACATCATAATTAGAGTAATTTAATTTTGCCCATTTTGCCATTCTTTCTCCAAATGTATATGGCTCAGAAAAACCACCAGTTAAGTGGCTAACCCATTCGTATAGGTCAATTTTATTTTTAAATAATCTTAGATTAAATGCCTTTAATGGATTGTCATAGGAATAGAGATCAAGTGAAGGAAGTTTAGTAAGTTTTACACCTTCATCCAAGATTGGGTAAGGTTGACCAGATACAACTTCTACTTTATGACCAAGATCTCTCATTGCTTTTGTAACAAGCCTCATGTAGATGCCTTGTCCTCCTGTAAAGGGGTGACTTCTATAACTGGGCATAAGTATGCTTAAAGGTCTATCATTCAGCCTATTTATCTTTTCATTCATATTTTATTTCTTTTATTCTTATAATTTAGTAATTCGGGGTTTTAATTATTAAAATAATCCTTGTAAATAGATAGGTTTTTTCGTTAAAAGGCATAATAAAGAATCAATTTGTAGAGGTAAAATTATTAATGGTAAAGATTACGTTTATAGAATTTGATAAAACAGAACATACGATTGATGCAGATGAAGGAATGTCATTAATGGAAGTTGCATTACAAAATGGTGTTCCAGGAATTGATGCTGATTGTGGAGGCGCTTGTGCTTGCGCAACATGCCATGTTTATGTCGATAAAAGCTGGGTTGAAAAAACTGGTGAAGCAGAACAAATGGAGCAAGATATGTTGGATTTTGCTTTTGATGTAACCGAGCAGAGCAGGCTATCATGCCAGGTTAAAGTCACAGATGATCTTGATGGAATAATTATAAACTTACCAGAGAAACAATTCTAACTGCTGACTCCAAGTTTTTTCTTTAATTTTGTACTAGAGGTTGTGTATTGGAAAATAAGTTTTTTATCTGGGAAAATATACTTATGTGCCTTTTGAGCCATTAAAGCACCTTCATGAAAACCACAAAGTATTAATTTAAGTTTACCCGGATAGTAATTGATGTCTCCAATAGCAAAAATACCTTTTTGGTTGGTTTCAAATGTTTCAGTATCAACTTTGATAAGATTTAACTCAAGATTTAAACCCCAATCAGCAATAGGACCTAATTTCATTGTTAGACCAAAAAAAGGAAGCATAACATCACATTTAATTTCTTTTTCATCATCAATATTTTTACAAACTATAGATTCTAAAATACCGTCATTACCTTTTAATTTTTTAACTTGTCCAAGTTGAAAATTTATTGATCCATTTTCAATTAATTCCAGAACTTTATTAACTGTATCAGGAGCTGCTCTAAAATCTTTTCTTCTATGTATTAAGGTTAATTTTTTAGATTTTTTATATAAAGCCAAAACCCAATCTAAAGCTGAATCACCGCCTCCGACAATCGCAATTTCTTTATTCTCAAATTTTTCAATATTTTTAATTGAATAAAAAACAGATTTTCCTTCATAATCATCAATAGCATCTATAGGAGGTTTTTTTGGCTGAAAGCTTCCGCCACCAGCAGCAATAACAACAACTTTTGCGTGAAAAATTTTTTCCGAATCTGTAATGACTTCCCA
>CACLQD010000013.1 GCA_902609025.1 uncultured PS1 clade bacterium | reverse complement strand
TAACTGGTAATGTAGAAGTTAGATATGACCCTGACCAAGAGAGGGTAATCTATGAGAAAGTTGATTTAAAACAGGAATACAGAGATTTTGATTTCGAAAGCGCATGGAAAGGCTTTAATTATCCTGAAAACCAAAACGATATAGAAGAAAACACTGATGACTGAAAAAGAAAATGAAAAATTTAGAATAAATTTTGGCCCTCAACATCCAGCTGCTCACGGTGTATTAAGACTAATTCTTGATTTAGATGGAGAAGTTGTTGAAAGGGTTGAGCCTCACATAGGGTTACTACATAGAGGAACTGAAAAACTAATTGAGAGCAAAACATATCTACAAGCATTACCTTATTTTGATAGATTGGATTATGTTGCCCCGATGAATCAAGAACATGCCTTTGCTCTTGCTACTGAACAGTTGCTTAAAATAAATATACCTATAAGAGCTCAACATATTAGAGTTTTATTTTCAGAAATTGGAAGAATTCTTAATCATATGATTAATGTGCCTGCACAAGCTATGGATGTTGGAGCATTAACGCCAACATTATGGGGTTGGGAAGAAAGAGAAAAATTAATGACCTTTTATGAGAGAGCATGTGGATCCCGACTTCATGCTGCTTATTTTAGAACCGGCGGTGTCCATCAAGATATAGATGAAAGCTTGATAAATGATATTTATGAATTCTGCGATCCATTTTTAAAGGTAGTTGATGATCTTGAAAGTTTGCTAACAGAAAATAGGATATTTAAACAAAGAAATGTTGATATTGGAGTTGTCACTAAGAAAGATGTATTAGATTGGGGTTTAACTGGCGTGATGGCTAGAGGATCCGGTTATAACTGGGATCTTAGAAAGACTCAGCCATATGAATCTTATGATGAGTATGATTTTAAAATACCCGTAGGAAAAAACGGTGATAATTACGATAGGTATTTAATAAGAGTAGAAGAGTGCAGGCAATCAGTATTAATAATGAAACAAGCGATTGAAAAGCTTAAACCAGGGCCGATTGTCACCGATGATAGAAAAGTAGCACCGCCAAAAAGATCTGAAATGAAAATATCTATGGAAGCTCTAATACACCATTTTAAATTATATACTGAAGGATATGATGTAGGGCCTGGTGAAGTATATGCTTCTATTGAAGCCCCAAAAGGAGAGTTTGGTGTTTATCTAATAGCTGATGGAACAAATAAGCCTTATAGGTGTAAAATTAGAGCTCCTGGCTTTGCTCATCTTCAAGCCTTAGATTATTTAACAAGAGGACATCTTCTTCCAGATTTATCAGCTGTTTTAGGATCTTTAGATCTTGTTTTTGGCGAGGTAGATAGATGACAGTTAGAAGATTGGCAGATAATCAAGATATAAAATTTAAATTTGATAACCAGGATTTAAAATTTTTAAATTCTTTATTAGAAAATTATCCAAAAGATAAAAAACAATCTGCTGTTGTGCCAAGTTTGTTTTATGCTCAACGTAAAGCAGGGGGCTGGCTTCCTGAAAAAGCAATTCTTGCTGTCTCCGATTTTTTAGATATGCCTAAAATTAGGGTTCTTGAAATTGCTACTTTTTATTCAATGTTTAACTTGCAGCCAAGTGGTGACCACTTTGTTCAAGTCTGTGGAACAACTCCTTGCTGGCTTAGAGGAGCTGAGAATATCAAGAAGGCGTGTAAAGACTATATTGGTCAAGAGCGTGAAGTTTCTAAAGACGGACTCTGTTGGATAGAAGTCGAATGTTTGGGTGCATGTGTTAATGCTCCAATGATACAGATTAATGATGATTATTATGAAGATTTAGATTACGAAAGCACAGTAAAGATTCTAAAGGATATAAAAAATAAAAAAAATATTATTAAAGGATCTCAGATAGGTCGTAAATCTTCTGAACCGTTAGAAAGAGATTAGATGTTAGATAGTAAAGATAGAATTTTTGACAATTTATATGGCTTTGAACCTTGGAACTTAGCCAGCGCTAAACTTCGTGGTGATTGGGATAATACAAAAGATATTTTATTAAAAGGAAGAGAAAAAATTACTGAGGAGGTTATTTCTTCTGGTTTACGAGGAAGAGGTGGTGCTGGATTTTCTACAGGAGTCAAATGGACTTTTATGCCAAAAGAACCAACTGGAAAGACACATTACTTAGTTGTCAATGCAGATGAGTCTGAACCAGGTACATGTAAAGATCGAGAAATATTAAGAAATGAACCTCATAAATTATTAGAAGGATGCGTTATCGCTTGTGCAGCTATGGGAGCCCAAGTTTGTTATATATATATTAGAGGTGAATTTATTAATGAAAGATATATTCTCGAGTCAGCATTAAAAGAAGCTTACGATGATGGTCTAGTAGGTAAAAATGCATGTGGTAGCGGTTTGGATATTGAAATTTTTATTCATCATGGCGCTGGAGCATATATTTGTGGTGAAGAAACAGCTTTACTAGAGAGTTTAGAAGGTAAAAAAGGCATGCCAAGATTAAAGCCACCTTTTCCGGCTGCAGCAGGTTTATATGGATGCCCAACTACCGTAAATAATGTTGAAAGTATTGCGGTTGTTCCGACGATACTTAGGAGAGGATCTAGCTGGTTTTCTGGAATTGGCAGAGAAAATAATACTGGCACTAAAATTTTTTGTATATCTGGCCATGTTAATACACCTTGCAATATTGAAGAAGAGATGGGTATTCCATTAAAGGATTTGATTGAAAAACATGCAGGAGGAGTAATAGGTGGATGGGATAATCTCCTAGCTGTAATTCCTGGTGGTTCATCAGTTCCAATGATACCAAAAGATATTTGTGATGAAGTTCTTATGGATTTTGACTCTCTTCAAGCTGTCAAATCTGGTTTAGGAACAGCTGCTGTTATAGTAATGGATAAATCAACAGATTTAATAAAAGCAATATCAAGAATATCTTATTTCTATAAACATGAAAGCTGCGGTCAATGCACTCCATGCCGAGAGGGAACTGGTTGGTTATGGGAGATGATGGAAAAAATGGCAAGAGGTGAAGCAAAAAAAGATGATATAGATACTCTTTTAAGTCTCACAAAAAGAATAGAAGGTCATACAATTTGTGCTCTAGGAGATGCTGCCGCATGGCCAATTCAAGGCCTAATAAGGCACTTTAGGCATCATATTGAAGATAGAATTGATCAATATCAGAAAGAAAGTAATCAAAATTATGGTTAATATTAAAATTGATGACAAAGATTATGAAGTTGAAGATGGATTAGCTATTATTCAAGCCTGTGAGATTGCTGGAGTTGAAGTTCCTAGGTTTTGCTATCATGAAAAATTATCTATTGCTGGTAATTGTAGAATGTGTCTTGTCGATGTCGAAGACTCAAGAGGGTTAAGCCCTAAGCCAGTAGCATCATGTGCAATGCAAGTATCTGAAGGTTTAAAAATTTTTACTAAATCTGAGAGAGTGAAAAATGCTCAAGAGGGCGCCTTAGAATTTCTATTAATGAATCATCCTTTAGATTGTCCAATTTGTGATCAAGGTGGCGAGTGTGATTTGCAAGATCAATCTATGGCTTTTGGATACGGTTCTAGTAGATTTGATGGGGATAAAAGAGCTGTTGAATCTAAAGATATGGGCCCATTTATTAAAACAGAGATGACTAGATGTATACATTGCACAAGATGTGTTAGATTTTCTTCGGAAATATCTGGTAATGATGAGATAGGCTCTATTGGTAGGGGTCATGATATGGAAATAACAACATATCTTAATCAAGCTGTAGAGTCTGAGCTTTCTGGAAATGTTATTGATTTGTGCCCTGTAGGCGCTTTAACTTCTAAGCCTTATGCATTCTCTGCTAGGCCATGGGAGTTAAATAAAACTGAAACTATAGATATTATGGATGCTATGGGGTCAAATATCAGAATTGACTCAAAGGGTTTAAGGGTTATGCGAGTCCTTCCAAGACTAAATGAAGATATAAATGAAGAATGGATAACTGATAAGACTAGATTTTTTTGGGATGGCTTAAATAATCAAAGAATTGATAAGCCTTATAAAAGAGTTGACGGTATTTTAAAACCAACATCTTGGAAAAGTGCATTAGAATTGGCTAAGGAAAAAATTTCTAATAGTAAATCAGAAAAAATTTCTGCACTCTCAGGAGATCTAGTAGATATTGAATCAGTTTATGCTCTCAAAAAATTAATGAAAAACATAGGAAGTGATAATTTTGATTGTAGGCAAGATGGTTCAAGAATTTCTGGGCCACCGGAGAGATGGCTTTTTAATTCAACTTTTAACGGTGTTGAAGATTCTGATGGATGTCTAATTATTGGTTCCGATATAAGAAAAGAGGCACCGCTTTTAAATTCAAGATTACTTAGAAAATCGAGAGATGATGAATATAAAATTGGTGTAATTGGATTCAATAATGACCTAACTTTTGATTTCAATTTTTTAGGAGAAAATCCATCAATTGTAGAAGATATTTTGATTGGAAATAATAATTTTTGTAATGATTTATCATCAATGAAAAAACCTTTAATGATTTTAGGGCAGGGCGCACTAATAGGTAAGGACGCACAAAATTTCCAAAATATTTGTATTGAGCTTGCCTATAAATTCAATTTTATAAATAACGATTGGAATGGTTTTAATGTTCTTCATTCTGCAGCTTCGAGAGCTGGTGCAATGAGTATTGGTTTTTTTCCGTCAGGCAAAGGTATGATAACTGAGGAAATAATTTCAAATTATAATAACAAAAAACTAGATCTTCTTTATCTTCTTGGTGCAGATGAATTAAATATAGAGCGGAATGATGATTGCTTTGTAATTTATCAAGGCCATCATGGCGATACTGGTGCTCAGATTGCTGATCTTGTTTTTCCAGCAGCAGCTTTTTGTGAACAAAATGGATTATATATGAATACAGAGGGAAGGGTTCAAGAGTCAATTCGTTCAACCTTTCCTTTAGGAGAAGCAAAAGAAAATTGGGAAATAATTTATTTATTAGCAAAAGAAATGAGTTTTGACATTGGTTTTTCAAATCTTAACGAATTAAGAGATCAGTTAATTGAAGAATTCCCAATTATTAATCCTTACAGAGAATTTGAAACATTGCCCTCTCCAAAAAAAGATGAATTTAATAAGCTTAATGGACATCAATTTAAAAGAATAATTGACAATTATTGGCAAACAAATTCAATTACCAGAGCATCTTCAAATTTGTCTAAAAGAAATAATTATATAAAAGAAGAAAATAATAGGTAATACATATGGAATATATACTTTCAATTTTATTTATATTTCTTCAATCTTTTTTAGTAATTTTTGCTGTTTTAATGATGGCTTATCTTGGAATTTATGGTGAAAGAAAGCTATGGGCGGCTGTGCAATTACGAAGAGGACCTAACATTGTTGGACCATTTGGCTTGCTTCAACCTGTAGCTGATTTTCTTAAATTACTTTTAAAAGAGCCAATAATTCCCGATAAAGCTAATAAAGTAATATTCGTAATGGCTCCTCTTGTTACTTGTTTTGTTGCTTTGTCAGCTTGGGCAGTTGTTCCGTTTGCAGAAAATTGGGTGGTAGCAGATATAAATGTTGGAATTTTATATATTTTTGCAATTTCATCTCTTGGAGTTTATGGAATCATTCTTGGTGGCTGGGCTTCAAATTCTAAATATCCTTTTATGGGAGCTATGAGATCAGCAGCGCAAATGGTTTCTTATGAGGTCTCTATAGGATTTGTAATTATTACAGTTCTTCTTTGTGTGGGTTCACTTAATCTCACAGATATAGTTCTTGCTCAAAAGAAGATTTGGTTTTTTATTCCCCTTTTTCCTATGTTCATAATATTCTTTGTGTCTGCTCTTGCTGAAACAAATCGTCCTCCATTTGATTTGCCTGAGGCTGAAGCCGAATTAGTAGCTGGATATCAAGTAGAATATTCTTCATCTTTCTTTCTCTTATATTTTCTTGGCGAGTTAGCGGCAACTTTTTTAATGTGTGCAATGATCACGATTCTGTTTTTAGGAGGTTGGTTACCTCCTTTTGATATTTACCCTTTAAATGTTATTCCTGGCGTAGTCTGGTTTATGCTAAAAGTGGCCTTCATTTTCTTTATGTTTGGAATGGTAAAAGCTCTTATACCAAGATATAGATATGATCAATTAATGAGATTAGGTTGGAAAGTTTTTCTTCCGATATCACTTTTTTGGGTTGTTTTAACTGCTTCAGTCCTTTTTATATTTGATTTAGCGCCATAGGGATAGCAATGAGAAAAATACTATATATCTTTAAAAACCTTATCCAACTGGATTTTCTTAAAGCCCTATATACGGCTATGAAGTATTTCTTTTTTAGAAAAAGGGTAACCATTAATTATCCTTCTGAAAAAGGTAAACTATCTCCAAGGTTCAGAGGTCAGCATGCTTTGAGAAGATATCCTAATGGTGAAGAGCGATGTATAGCCTGTAAATTATGTGAAGCCGTTTGTCCTGCTCAAGCTATAACTATTGATGCATCGCCAAGAAACGAAGATGGAATTCGAAAGGCTATAAGGTACGACATAGATATGGTAAAATGTATTTATTGTGGTTTATGCCAAGAATCTTGTCCCGTTGATGCAATCGTTGAAGGACCTAATTTTGAATTTGCAACAGAGACACGTGAGGAGCTTTTATATACAAAAGAAAAGCTTTTGGATAATGGTGATAGATGGGAAGTATCACTAGTTAGAAACATTGAAAGGGATGCGCCTTTCAGGTAATTAAATATAAATGTTTGTTTCTATTTTATTTTTCATTTTTTCTTTTTTAATCCTTGCTTCGGCCCTACTTGTCATCACATCAAAAAATCCTGTAAATTCAGTGATATTTTTAATTTTTTCATTCTTTAATGCTGCAGGAATTTTTCTAATAGCAGGAGCAGAATTCTTAGCTTTAATAATGCTTATTGTTTATGTAGGAGCGGTTGCAGTTCTATTTCTATTTGTTGTAATGATGTTGGATTTAAATTTTGAAGAACTAAATAAAAAAACTAATTTTGTTAAAACAGGAATTATTACAGCTGGTATTCTTATAGCTGAAATGATTGTTTTATTTGTTTATTATCCTGAAGAACAATCATTTATTATTAATAAAAATAATGAACTTAATAGCTTAACTAATACAGAAATCATTGGCTCGAAAATTTATACGGAACATTTTTATCATTTTCAAATTGCGGGTCTTATTTTATTAGTGGCAATGATAGGAGCTATAGTTCTAACATTAAGGCATCGAGATAATGTTAGAAGACAAGATATTTCATCTCAGGTAAGCAGAGATCAAGAAAAAAATGTTGAATTAAAAGATATAACATTTGAGGAGTCAGAATGATTTTTGAAATAGGCATATATCATTATACTATATTAAGCGCTTTCTTATTTTTTACAGGTGTTTTCGGTATTTTCTTAAATAGAACAAATTTAATAATAATACTTATGTCTTTAGAGTTAATTCTCTTAAGTGTGAGTATAAACTTTATCTCTTTTTCTGTATTTTTAGGCGATATTACTGGACAAATTTTTTCTCTTTTCATTCTTACTGTAGCTGCGGGCGAAGCAGCAATTGGTTTAGCTATTCTTGTTGTTTATTTCAGAAACTCCGGCAATATCAATGTTAATGAAATTAATAAAATGAGGGGTTAATGGAATTATTTTTAATAGTTTTCTTACCTTTGATTGGTTCTATAATTACAGGTTTTTTTGGTAAAATACTTGGATTAAGACTTAGTCATTTTATTTCTTGTTCTTTAATTTTAGCTTCTTCTATTCTTTCAGCATATTTATTTTATATGACACTAAACGGCTATCAAACTAGCAATCAATTTTTATTCGACTGGATTAATTCTGGGGCAATAGATGCATCTTGGTCCTTAAAATTTGATACTTTAACTTCTGTAATGCTTGTTGTTGTTACTTCTGTTTCAGCATTAGTTCATATTTACTCTATTGGTTATATGAGTCACGACCCTTATCAATACAGGTTTTTCTCATATTTATCATTTTTTACATTTGCTATGCTTATGCTTGTTACATCAGATAACTTATTACAGTTATTTTTTGGATGGGAGGGCGTAGGTTTAGCATCATACCTATTGATTGGTTTTTGGTATGAAAAACCATCTGCTAATGCTGCTGCAATGAAGGCTTTTGTAGTTAATAGGGTTGGAGATTTTGGTTTTCTTTTAGGTATTGCGGTAATTTATATCGCAACAGGATCAATAAGCTTTGATGTTATTTTTCAAAAAATTAATAATGTTAATCAATTTACTATAAATATAGCATGTTTATTGCTTTTTATGGGAGCAATGGGAAAGTCTGCTCAACTCTTTTTACATACATGGTTGCCAGATGCAATGGAGGGTCCTACACCAGTTTCAGCTTTAATTCATGCGGCAACTATGGTTACAGCTGGAATATTTCTTGTGGCAAGATGCTCACCAATTTTTGAAAATTCTGATCTTGCGTTATCATTTATCATAATTACTGGAGCATCTACTGCGTTTTTTGCAGCAACAGTTGGACTTGTACAAAATGACATTAAAAGAATTATTGCTTATTCAACTTGTTCTCAATTAGGCTATATGTTTGTTGCTTTGGGTGTTGGGGCGTATCAAGTAGCTATCTTTCATCTTTTTACTCATGCTTTTTTCAAAGCTCTTCTTTTCCTTGGGTCTGGATCAGTTATCCACGCTATGTCTGATGAACAAGATATTCAAAAAATGGGGGGTTTATACAAAATTATTCCATTTACATGGATAATGATGTTAATTGGAACTTTAGCGCTAACTGGAGCCCCTTTATTATCTGGTTATTATTCAAAGGATGCTATAATTGAATCAGCTTTCGCAAGTCATGCTTTTGGGCATGAATATGCCTTTTATCTTCTTGTTTTTTCTGCCCTTTTAACTAGTTTTTATTCATGGAGGCTTATCTTTTTGACTTTCCACGGTAAAACGAGAGCATCACAAGATGTTTTGTCAAAGGCACATGAAAGCCCACTATCGATGACTATACCGCTTCTTTTATTAAGTTTTGGGGCATTGTTTTCCGGGTATTTATTTTCTGACTTTTTTCTATCTTATGAATTAAAGGAACTTTGGGGTAATTCTATCTATATCCATCCCGATAATCATATTCTCGAAGAAATTCATCATTCTCCTTTTTGGGTAAAAAAAATTCCGCTAGTTATGATGATTATTGGTTTTATTGTAGCTACAGTTTTTTATTTGCTTTTAAAAAGTCTTCCATCTTTTTTATCAAGTAAACTGCCATTTATTTATAATTTTTTATACAACAAGTGGTATTTTGATGAATTATATAATTTTATATTTGTAAATCCTTTAAAAAGAATTGGTAATTTTTTATGGTTATTTTTTGATAAAAAAATTATTGATGGTTTTGGTCCTGATGGTATTTCTTCCCTTGTAATTAGTATTTCTAGAAATGTAAGTAAAATTCAAACTGGTTATGTCTATCATTATGCATTTGCAATGCTTATCGGTCTGGGATTTTTATTAATTAGGTTTGTGGTTTACTAATATTATGATTGATCTACCATTATTAAGTATACTTACTTTTTTGCCCTTGATTGGTCTTCCATTTATAATTGTTGGAAAGATTATTAATGCAGAAAATTATCAAAATATTTCTAAATATATTGCTCTATTAGTATCTTTAATAACTTTTCTAATATCACTATTAATTTTGTATAATTTCAATATTAATACTTCTGATTTTCAATATAATGAGCGTATTCCCATTATGAATGGCCTTATGACCTATAGAATGGGTATAGATGGTATATCAATTTTATTTATTCTTCTTTCTACTTTTCTAACGCCTATTTGTATAATCGCTAGTTGGAATATTATAAGTGATCGTGTTGATTACTATATGTGTTCATTTTTAGTGCTTGAAACGCTAATGATTGGTACTTTTTGTGCATTAGATATAGTGCTTTTCTATTTGTTTTTTGAAAGTGTTCTTATTCCAATGTTTGTAATTATTGGTGTTTGGGGTGGCGAAAGAAGAGTTTATTCAGCGTTTAAGTTTTTCTTATATACTCTTTTAGGATCTGTTTTGATGTTAGTTGCAATTATATATATTGTTTTAGCATCAGGAACAACTGAACTACCCATAATTTATGACGTTTTTAATATTAATCATGGCATTATACAGAATCTATTATGGCTTGCTTTCTTTGCCTCTTTTGCAGTTAAGATGCCTATGTGGCCATTCCATACATGGTTACCAGATGCCCATGTTGAGGCTCCAACAGCTGGATCAGTTATACTTGCGGCAATTTTATTAAAAATGGGTGGTTATGGCTTTTTAAGATTTTCTTTACCATTGTTACCCGATTCCAGTTTTTATTTTTCTGATTTTATTTTTATCCTAAGTGTTATTGCCATTATTTATACATCTATAGTCGCGTATGTTCAGGAAGATATAAAAAAACTTATAGCTTATTCTTCTGTTGCTCATATGGGTTTTGTTACCATGGGAATCTTTACATTTAACATTAATGGAATCCAAGGAGGTATATTTCAGATGTTTTCACATGGCCTTATATCAGGGGCATTGTTCTTATCCGTAGGTGTGATTTATAATAGAATGCATACAAGAAAAATCGCAGATTATGGGGGTGTCGTCTCAGTAATGCCAAAATTTGCTTTATTTTTAATGGTTTTTACTCTTGCTAATATTGGTTTACCAGGGACAAGTGGCTTTGTTGGAGAGTTTTTAACCATTATGGCGATTTTCTCATTTAATAAGATTTTCGCTTTCTTTGCAGCCAGTGGAGTAATTCTTTCTGCGGTATATGGATTATGGTTATACAGAAAAGTAATTTTTGAAAAAATAACAAATGATGCTGTAAAATCTTTAAAGGATCTTACATTAGGTGAGAAAGTAACTCTAATTCCATTATTAATATTAATTATTCTTTTTGGAATTTATCCCGCACCTATTCTTGATCTTATTTCTGTTTCATCGATTGGATTAGTAGAATCTATTAATTTATCTGGAGGTAATTAATAATGGTCGATTTATTTGAAAGTTTAATAATAATTGCTCCAGAATTAATTTTAGCTTTAACAGCTATGAGCTTATTAATGATAGGTTCATTTTATCAAAAAAAATCAATAAATTTAATAAACACTCTATCATTCTTAACATTGTTAATTTTATCTTTTAATGAATTGATATTTAATAATATTCAGATTTTTGCTTTTAATGGTTTCTTTATCGAAGATAAACTATCGAGTTTTGCTAAATTCATTATTTTTCTTACTTCTGCGCTATCAATTATCATGTCTGCTAATTGGTTAAGAAATTATGACAAAACTGCTTTTGAATTCCCTATTTTAATTTTATTTTCGACACTTGGGATGGCGTTAATGGTGTCAGCAAATGACTTGGTGTCTCTTTATCTTGCAATTGAATTACAAAGTCTTCCATTATATGTTCTTGCAACATTTAACAGGAATGACTCTTTTTCATCTGAAAGCGGTGTTAAGTATTTTATATTAGGAGCTTTGTCGTCAGGCCTTCTTTTGTATGGATCTTCTCTAATTTATGGTTTTACTGGTACAATTTTCTTAAATGAAATTTCTCAATTAACTTTATCATCAAACCAATTGGGAATTACATTTGGTTTAGCGTTTTTACTTGCGGGTATAGTTTTTAAAATTTCTGCTGTCCCTTTTCATATGTGGGCTCCTGATGTTTACCAAGGTGCAGCAACTCCTGTTACATCATTTTTTGCATCAGTCCCAAAAATGGCAGCAATAATAATTTTAATAAGAATATTATATGTTCCTTTTGATAACTTTATATCCAGCTGGTCACAAATAATTATATTTGTATCTTTTTCTTCTATTTTGCTCGGGTCTGTGGTTGCTATATGGCAAAAAAATATAAAAAGATTAATTGCCTATAGTTCAATTGCACATATGGGATTTGCAACACTAGCTTTATCTACTGGAAACAAGAGCGATATAGAAAGTATATTGGTTTATATGATTATATATATAGTTGCCAATATCGGATTCTTTTCATGCTTAATAAATATTCAAAATAAGACTGAAAAAAATATTAACAATATCTCTGATCTAGCTGGCTTGTCAGTAAATAATCCTAGCTTAGCTATTTCTATAGCTCTTTACATGTTTTCTTTTGCTGGAATTCCACCTTTGGCAGGTTTTTTTGCAAAATATTATGTTTTTATTTCTTTAATAAATGAGGGATTAATCTTTTTAGCAACCTTTGCTCTTATTGCTAGTGTTATTGGAGCATTTTATTATATTCGTTTTGTTAAAGTAATGTTTTTTGATGAGGTTGCTAATACTAAAAAAATTACATTTTCAAGATCTTTAGGATTAATCAATTCAATATGTTTTATTTTTATACTTGGATTTATTTTTGTTCAATCAGTTACACCTTTAGCAAATATGATAAGTAATGCAACTTTAGCTTTAAATTAAATTATAAATGAGCACAAAAGAAATAGATATTATAATTTTAGATGAGATTGATAGCACTAATAATGAAGCTCAAAGAATTTTAGATCATAAAAGTAATTTTCCACTTTGGATTATAGCAAATGAACAAACTTCGGGTCGAGGAAGAAAGAATAGATATTGGGTTTCTCAAAAAGGTAATTTTATGGGAACTTTTATTCTTGAACATGAAATTGAAAAGCAATATATACCTCATTTATCTTTTGTTACATCTTTAGCTCTCAAAAAGACCATTGAAGATTTCAATTCAGGTGTGAGAGATATTTTTTTAAAATGGCCAAATGATATTATAATAAATGACTCTAAATGTGCAGGTATTTTAATTGAGAGTTTAAGGTCAAATAACAATAAAGAATATTTAGCAATTGGAATAGGTGTAAATCTTATAAAGTATCCATTAAATAGTTCATTTAAGGCAACTAGTTTAAAAGAAGAATTTAATTTTGATGTTGATAGAGATGAATTCCTAAATAAATTGAATATTAATCTCTTAGAAAATATTAAAAGGTGGGAAAAAGGAAAAAATTTCTCTCAAATTTTAAAAGATTGGAAAAAATTTGCCTATAAAATTAATGAGAGTATTTCAATGTTGCTGCCCACAGGAAAAAAAATTGAGGGGATATTTTCTGACCTAAATGATCAAGGAGGGTTGATTTTATCTCATAATAAAGAAACAAGTGTTTTTTATGCCGCAGAAATTATTGAGGAATTGAAAATTGTCTAAAAATTATTTTTTACCATTAGGTGGGACAGGTGAGATTGGAATGAATCTTAATCTTTATGGATACTCTCATGAAAACAATGAAGAGTGGATCATGATAGATTGTGGAGTTACTTTTTCTCAATCAGGAACACCAGGAATTGACCTCCAAATGGCTGACCCAAACTTCATTGCGAAAAAAAGGAAAAACCTTCTTGGTATTATATTAACACATGCACATGAAGACCATATCGGCGCAATGCCTTTTATATGGCCACATCTTCAGTGCCCAATTTATACAACTAAATTTACTGCTTCTCTATTAGAAGAAAAGTTTAATGAATATAAAATTAGTTTTGATGAAAAATTAATAATTATTGATAACCAGGAAGAATTACAGATTGGTTCATTTAATATTAAGGCGATTGGGCTTTCACATTCTATTCCAGAAATGAATGCAATTGTAATAGAAACCCCAAATTTAAAAATCTTTCACTCAGGTGATTGGAAAATTGATGATGATCCAATAGTTGGTGGAAAATTTGATAAAAATAAGGCTAGTGAATTAAGTAAACTAAATATTGATTTGCTTGTTTGTGATTCAACTAATTCAATTGTCCCAGGTAGATCCGGATCAGAGTCAGAGGTTAGAGACTCATTAATAGACATTATTTCAGATATTGAAGGAAGAATATTTATAAGCACATTTGCATCTAATGTAGCAAGATTGACATCGGTAGCTGAAGCAGCAGCTATTAACGATAGGCAAGTTGTTTTATCAGGGATGGGAATGCACAAAATTGCTAGAGCTGCTAAGAAGTCTGGTTACTTTAAAGGTATACCAGATTTTGTTGATGAGGAAGACGCGGGCTACCTTCCTGCTGATAAGACATTAATATTATGCACAGGAAGTCAGGGTGAATATAGGGCAGCACTATCAAAAATAGCTAGAGATGAGCACAGAAATTTATATGCTGATGAAGGTGATACGGTAATTTTTTCATCAAAAATGATTCCAGGTAATGAATATGGCATTCTGCGTTTACAAAATACATTTGCAAAAAGAGGTATAAATGTAATTACAGAAAAAGATAGTTTTGTTCATGTATCAGGGCATCCATGTGAGGATGAATTAATAGAAATGTTCAATCTTTTGAAGCCTAAATATATGATACCTGTACATGGCGAGCATAGACATTTAAGAGAAAATGCGAATATTGCTAGTAAATGCGGGATTCAAGCTAAAGTTATTGAAAATGGAGAACTTATAACTATCAGCAAAGATGGTTTTAGTGATGTAAAGACTGTTGAAAATGGAAGATTATATAAAGATGGTAATATTTTAGAGCATGATTTTGAGTCAAATTCTTCTGAAAGAAGTAAATTGTCATTTTCTGGAGTTTTAACAGTAAGCATTCAAGTAAATAATAATAAAATTCAAAAAAAATCTATTGTAAACACTATAGGGATACCAGAGTTTGATGAAAAAGGTATACGATTAGTAGATTTGGTTCAGGAAAGACTATCTCAAATTCTGAAATCAAGTAAAGTAGATGAAAAATTAGAAAATAGAATTAAAAATGCCGTTACAAAAGAAATAAATTATATATGGGGAAAAAAACCTTTCGTAGAAGTAATTATCCATTACAATTAAATAATGGACTTAAACAATGAAGTGTTAATAGCAAGAGGTAACAATGTACTGGTCAAAATCTTTTATTCCGACTAGCAAGGAAAATCCATCAGGCGCGAAGATACCCTCTCATCAATTATTAATTAGAGCAGGTATGATAAAACAAGAAAGTGCAGGTATTTATTCCTGGCTACCATTAGGTTTTAAAGTTCTTAAAAATATTGAGTCAATAGTAAGGGAAGAACAAGAGGCTGCCGGAGCAGTAGAAATTTTAATGCCAACACTTCAATCATCAGATTTGTGGATAGAGTCTGGAAGATATGAGGGTTATGGCGAAGAGATGTTAAGGATATCTGATAGACATGATGCAGATTTAATATATGGACCAACAAATGAAGAACAAATAACTGAAATTTTTAGGTCATATATTAAATCATATAAAAATCTTCCTTTAAATCTTTTTCATATTCAATGGAAGTTTAGAGATGAAATCAGACCACGTTTTGGTTTGTTAAGAGGTAGAGAATTCTTAATGAAGGATGCTTATTCATTTGATTTGGATAAAGAGTCTGCAAAAATCTCATATTTTAAAATGTTTACTTCATATATGAGAACTTTCAAAAGATTAGGTTTAAATGCAATACCGGTAATTGCTGACAGTGGTCCTATAGGTGGTGAATTAAGTCACGAGTTTTCCATTATTACGAATACCGGTGAAACAGAGATTTATTATGATAGCAGGATACTTGAAATAGAAGACTATGATTTTGATTATTCAAAAAAAGATTCCTTAGAAAACTCTTATAATAAATTCACAAACTTTTATTCTTCAACAGATGATAAGCATTCTGAAGATTTGTTCCAAAAAATACCGGAGGAATTTCAAAATAAGGGTAAGGCAATTGAAATTGGTCATATTTTTTCTTTTGGCTACAAATATTCAGAACCTATGAACGCATTTGTTAATAATGACAAAGGTGAAAATATTCCTGTCTATATGGGTTCTTACGGAATTGGTGTATCCAGATTAGTATCAGCTATTATTGAAGCCTACCATGACGATAGAGGAATATTATGGCCAATCTCTGTAGCGCCTTTTCAAGTTGGTATAATTAATTTAGGTAAGAATAATGAGAAGTGTAAAAAAGTCTCAGAGAATATTTATCAACAATTAAGAAGCAATAATATAGATGTTATTTATGACGACAGGGATGAAAGCGCAGGGAGAAAATACGCTGATATGGATTTAATTGGAATTCCATATCAAATTATTTTAGGCCCAAGGGACTTAGAAAGTAATAAATGTGAATTAAAAAATAGATTGAACGACCAAAGAGTGAGTATCGATTTAGATAATATCATTAAAGAATTATTAAAATTAATCTAACGGAGTAAATCATTAAAAATTTATTGTTAGAATTATGGATTTCAAAAAGATACCTTCGCCCGAAAGGTAAAGAGGGTTTTTTTTCAGTTATAACTCTTATTTCCTTTCTTGGTATTGCCTCAAGTGTAGCAGTTTTAGTGGTGGTAATGTCTGTTATGAATGGTTTCAGAACAGAGCTAATAAATAAAATTGTAAATATTAATGGACACATATTAGTTTATTCTACTCAACAAGAGGGAATTAAGGATTTTGAATCCATTGAGAGCAAAATCAATGATTTCGAATTTGTTGAGAAATCAATCCCTATGATAGAGGCTCAAATTCTAGCTTTAGGGGAAAGTCAATCTTCTGGAGGTTTATTAAGAGGAATTCCTTTAGAAAAATTATCTACGATTGATATTGTGTCTTCAAATATAATTCAGGGTAATCTTATTGAAAGCAATAATGGTGTCGTAATTGGATCTAGATTAGCGTCCTCATTATCCCTTGGCTATGGCGATAATTTATCTATTATGTCTCCAAGGGGAATTTCATCTCCCTTTGGCACAATTCCAAGATCATACTCTTACGATGTTGATGCGGTATTTGATATTGGTATGACTGATTATGATTCAACTGTTATTTTTATTGATTTACCTGTTGCCCAAGAATTTCTTAATTTAGGAAATGTTGCCGGTGTAATTCAAATTTTTGTTGATAAACCTGAGAAGTCGATAATTTATAAACAAGATATAGATAATGCATTAGAAGGATTTAATGTTTTTTCAAGAGATTGGACACAAACGAATGCCAATCTACAAGAAATGCTAATAGTAGAGAGAAATGTAATGTTTCTGATATTTTCACTATTATTATTAATTACAGGAATCAACATTGTTTCTGGATTAATAATATTAGTAAAAGATCGATCTAGAGAAATATCTATCTTAAGAGCAATGGGAATGAAAAAAGCAAGTATTGCTAGGTTATTCATAATATCAGGAGCTAAAATAGGTTTTTTTGCTACAACTATTGGTTTAGTTGTTGGCATTCTTGTTAGTATCTATGTTGAAAATATAAGATTATTTTTAATGTCTATTTTCGATATTACACTATTTAATCCAGAAATTTATTTTCTAATTTCTATGCCTTCCGAAATTCATGTTCCTGAAGTGATAACAATTACTATTTTATCATTATCTTTATCAATAGTTGCAACAATCTATCCTGCCATAAGGTCAGTTTCTAAAGATCCTGCAGAGGCTTTGAGAAATGAATAATATTTTATCTCTAAATAAGGTATCAAGAAGTTATTTCGTAAGAGAAACACTTATAAATGTTTTTTCAGATATAGATATTGATATTAAGAAGGGAGAAAAAGTTGCAATAATTGGTCCATCTGGATCAGGTAAAACATCTATTTTAAATATTGCAGGCCTTATTGAGAGACCTAATTCAGGATCTGTCTATGTAAATAACTCTGAAGTTGATTGGGAATCTGATAAAAAAATTTCTAATTTGCGCAAGAAAAACATAGGCTATGTTTTTCAATTTAATAATCTCTTATCCGATTTTACAATACTTGAAAACATTGCCTTTCCTCTAATTATTAATGGTATGCAGAAAAGTCAAGCTATGGAGATAGCTAGTGATTTTATAAAAAATGTTAATCTTTCAGATAGAGGAAATAATTATCCTAACCAAGTTTCCGGCGGTGAGCAGCAAAGAGCAGCTATTGCAAGAGCATTAATAAATAAGCCATCCCTTATTATTGCTGATGAGCCAACAGGAAATTTAGATAGCAAAACTGCGATTAGTGTTGTTAGTTTATTTAATGAGTTAGTTGATGAGTATGGTTGCAGTTTGATTCTAGCCACACATAATCTTGGAATAGCAAATCTACAAGATAGGTTAATTAATATTGAGGATCTGATAAAATAACCAAATGAATAGTTTAAGTTATATTCCGTTAAGAGCGACTTCACAATATTCCTTGCTAGAAGGAGCCATGCAAATAGAAAGTATAGTTGAAAAAGCTATAAACCATAATATTCCAGCTGTTGGCCTTACTGATAGAAATAATTTATTTGGAGCACTTGAGTTTTCTGAAAAGCTTATTGATAAAGGAATTCAACCAATTGTTGGATGTAATTTATCATTTTATGATCAAAAAAATTATGGATCGATGGTTTGTTTAGCTAAAAATGAGCAGGGCTATAAAAACTTAATAAAGCTATCATCTGATCTTTTTTTAACAAATGATGATGAAAAATTAAGTTTAAATAGATTATCAGAATTAAATGAAGGTTTAATACTGCTAACAGGTGGATATGGGGGCTTAATCAATAATTATCTTAAGTCTGGTCTTAAAAAAAATGCCTTAGAATTAACAAAAAAATTAAGCTCAATATTTCAAGATAGGATTTATATTGAAATTCAAAGAATGGGAAAAGATGACTTTGAAAATGACTTACTTGATATAGCTAACGATATAAAAGTACCAGTTGTTGCATCAAATACTATATTTTTTGAATCCAAAGATAGGTTTACTTCTCATGATGCGCTAATAGCAATTAAAGATTCGACAACAGTTAATAGCTCTAATCGAGAAATATTAACTAATGAATTTTACTTTAAATCTCCAGAAGAAATGATTGAATTATTTAGTGATATGCCAGAAGCAATTAATAATACACTAGAAATAGCTTACAGGACATCTTTTAAGGTAAGTAGGTCTGAACCGCGATTACCAAGGTTTAGCGGTCTTGACTCCGAAGGTGAAACAAATGAATTGGTTAATCAGGCCAAAGAAGGCTTAAAAAAGAAAATCTTAGAAAATAAAATTATTAACGAAGAAATGTATTGGGATCGCCTTAATAGCGAGTTAGATATAATTATATCAATGAATTTTCCAGGATACTTTTTGATAGTAGCTGATTTTATAAAATGGTCTAAAAGTAAAAATATACCTGTTGGACCTGGGAGAGGTTCTGGTGCAGGATCTCTTGTAGCATGGGCGCTAACAATCACTGATCTTGACCCAATTAAATTTAATTTAATTTTTGAAAGATTTTTGAATCCTGAAAGAATTTCTTTACCTGATTTTGATATAGATTTTTGTCAAGATAGAAGAGAAGAGGTCATTGAGTATGTTCAAGAAAAGTATGGTAAGGATAGTGTAGCTCAAATTATTACATTTGGAAGTTTACAATCTAGAGCAGTATTAAGAGATGTTGGAAGGGTTCTTGGATTACCTTATGGTCAAGTAGATAGAATATGTAAACTCGTACCAAATAACCCTGCTAATCCAACCACTCTTAATGAAGCAATTGAAGGCGATATAAGAATTAGAGAAGAGAGAGATAATGATGATGATATTGCTTCAATGCTTAAGATTGGTCTGGAGTTAGAAGGTTTATATAGAAACGCTTCAACTCACGCTGCCGGCTTAGTTATTGGTGATGTACCTTTACAAAATACTGTCCCACTTTATCGTGATCCAAGGTCGGAAATGCCTGTAACGCAATTCAATATGAAATGGGTAGAGGCCTCTGGTTTAGTTAAATTTGATTTTTTAGGATTAAAAACACTCACAGTAATAGATAAGGCAATTAATTTAATAAATCAGAAAAAAGGAATTAATCTAGATATTTCAAAAATACCTTTAGATGATAAGCAAACATTTGATTTGCTTGGTACTGGAAATACAATTGGAATATTTCAACTTGAAAGCAGCGGAATGCAAGATGTTTTAAGAAATATGAAGCCTGACTGTTTTGAAGATATTATTGCATTGGTTGCGCTATACAGGCCAGGGCCGATGGATAATATCCCAAGATATATTGCTTGTAAAAAGGGAGATGAAAAACCTGATTATATGGATTCTAAACTTGAAAAAATATTAAAAGAAACATACGGAGTGATCATTTATCAGGAACAAGTTATGCAAACAGCCCAAATTTTATCTAATTATACATTAGGAGAAGCTGATATTTTAAGAAGAGCAATGGGTAAAAAGATTAAAAGTGAAATGGATTCTCAAAAAGAAAGGTTTATATCTGGAGCTATTAATAATGATATAGAAGAAAAAAAAGCAGATTATATTTTTGAACAAGTAGCAGAGTTTGCTGGATATGGATTTAATAAATCTCATGCAGCAGCTTATGCTTTAATTGCATATCAAACTGCCTATCTTAAAACTCACTATCCTGAATATTTTATGACTGCATCAATGTCTCTAGAAAAAGATAATACAGATAAATTGAGTATATTTTTTAATGATACAAAAAAGATGAATATAAAAATACTGCCCCCAGATATAAATAAATCAAAAATGGATTTTGATGTTGAAGGAAAAGATATTAGATATGGCCTAGGAGCTATTAAGAATACAAGTCAAAAAGATATGAATGAAATAAATGAAGAAGTTTCCAAAAATGGTAATTTCTTAGATTTATACGATTTTGCTCAAAGACTTGATGCACCAATATTATCCAAAAAAAATCTTGAATTTTTGGCCTACTCTGGAGCATTTGACTCTATTGAAAAAAACAGAAATAAAGTTTACCAATCTATAAACATACTCTCTAGTATTTCTAATGCAGCAATGGAAAAAAATTCCAATAATCAGGATTATTTATTTGATAATGAATTTGATAATTTCAGCCATATTCCTCTTCCAGAAGTAGATAATTGGACGAATTCCGAACTTCTGGAAAAAGAATTTTCTGCTATAGGTTTTTACCTTACTGGACATCCATTAAATGAGTATTCACAAATTATAAAAGATAAAAAAATAAAACATTTTAATGATTTAAATGAATCCGAGACAAAATATAAAATTGCAGGAACAATATCCTATGTTAAAGAAAGAAAGTCTCAAAGAGGAAGAAATTTTGCTTTTGTAGGATTAACCGACGAAAATAATCAATTTGAGATAACACTTTTTTCAGACATTCTTTTTAAAGTTAGAGATTTTTTAATTCCAGGGCTTTCAATAGTTGCTGAGATAGAAACCCAAAGAAATGATAACAATTTAAGATTACTTGCAATCAACATATTTCCTTTAGAGGAACTTATGAAAAAAAATATTAAAACTTTAAAGGTTTATGTAAATAACCCAGAAACTATTTTAAAAATAAGGGATAGGGTAGAAGAAAAAGGAAATTCAGAAATATTAGTTCAAATATTAATAAATGGACATGATAAATATCAAACTGAATTAAAATTAGGTAACAATTTTATTGTTAATGCATCTATTAAAGCATCAATTAAAGAAATTGAGGGTGTATTAAAAATAGAAGAATTTTAATTTTTTGTTGCAGTTTCCTAATAAATAATATTATATCCGTTTCATTACGCACATGAATATAGCTTTTCCAGGCAATCCGGTGCCATTAGGTATGTATTCATGGAGGTTTAACCGGTAAAGGAGGATAAATTGTCACTACCTGAATTTTCAATGAAAGAATTACTTGAAGCTGGTGTTCATTTTGGACATCAAACTCATAGGTGGAATCCTAAAATGAAGGACTTTATTTATGGGGAGCATAATAATATACATATAATTGACCTTTCTCAAACAATGGGTATGTTAAGAAATGCTCTTGGAGCCGTTAGAGAAGTCACTCAATCTGGCGGTAGAATTTTATTTGTAGGCACCAAAAGACAAGCTTCAGAAACAATATCTGATAGTGCATCTCAATGCGCTCAATATTATGTTAATCACAGATGGCTCGGCGGAACTCTTACAAATTGGAAAACGATATCAAATACAATAGCAAGATTAAAATCAATCCAAGAAACTTTAGATGAAGAGGAATCAGCTGGTTTAACAAAAAAAGAATTACTCAAACTTACAAGAGAGAGAGATAAACTAGAATTGTCTATTGGCGGAATAAAAAATATGGGCAGTCTTCCAGATTTAATTTTTGTTATTGATACTGTTAGAGAGCAAATAGCTATTAAAGAAGCAAATAAATTAAATATTCCTATTGCGGCAATAATAGATACAAATTGTGATCCTGAGGGAATTACTTATCCTATTCCTGGCAATGATGATTCTACAAAATCAATTAAATTATATTGTGATCTTGTGTCCAAGGCTGTACTTGATGGGATTTCTATTCAATCTCAAAAAGTTCAAGAAGAAAATCAAGATAAAAAAGAGAAACCTAAAAAGGAAACTGTTTCTGAGGAAGATAATAAATATAAAGAACTATCAGACACACCTAAAGCTGATGATAGTAAAGAAATTGAAAATCTAGAAGAAAATAATAATAAGTCAAAGAGTGAAGAAAAGGATTAGTAAAACTTAATATCTACGGAGGTTTATATGTCACAGATAACAGCTAGTTTAGTAAAAGAATTAAGAGAAAAAACAGGCGTTGGAATGATGGACTGTAAAACAGCCTTAAAAGAAAATAATGGAGATATTGAAGCATCAATTGATTGGTTGAGAACTAAAGGAATTGCTAAAGCTGCCAAAAAAGAAGGCCGTATAGCATCTGAAGGATTGATAGCAGTTGAAAAAATAGATAATATTGCTTCAATAATTGAAGTTAATTCCGAAACTGATTTCGTTGCTAGAAACGAGGATTTCCAAAATGTAGTGAAGAAATTATCTATTTTATCGATAAAAAGTACTAACCTTGAAGACCTTCTAGACAAAGAATTAGATGATAAAGATGTTAAGGTAAAAGATTATATAACAGAGATGATTGCATCTATTGGAGAAAATATTAATTTAAGAAGAATTAATAAAATTTCTATTAAAAATGGAGTGATCTCATCTTATATTCATAATCAAGTTATAGAGGGTATGGGAAAAATTGGTGTTTTAGTTGGTTTAGAGTCGGAAGCAGATAATAATCAATTAGAAGATTTAGGAAAAAAAATAGCTATGCATATTGCAGCAACAAATCCAATTTCAATTAGTATTGAAGATATGCCAGCAGATTTAATTGAGAGAGAAAAAAATATTTTAGCGGAAGAGGCTAGATTATCTGGTAAACCTGAAGAAATAATTGAAAAAATGACTGAAGGAAGATTAAAAAAATATTATCAGGAAAGTGTTCTTCTTGAGCAGGTTTTTGTTGTTGATGGAGAAAGTAAAATTTCAGATATTCTTAATTCTTTAGATAAACCAGTTAAAATTGTTGAGTTTATTAGAATGGGGCTTGGTGAAGGAATTGAAAAAAAGAATGAAGATTTTGCAAATGAAGTCGATTCACTGATATCATAGTTTTACCAATAAAATGGAGTCTTGATGAATGCAGCTAAATTAAAAAGAGTTCTTCTAAAAATATCTGGAGAATCTCTAATGGGTGTTGATTCATATGGTATAGATGTTTCTACTGTAGATAGAGTTGCTAAAGAAATTTCACAAGTATGTAAATTAGGAGTAGAAACTTGCCTAGTAATTGGAGCTGGTAACATTTTTAGAGGGTTATCTGGAGCCGCAGCTGGAATGGATAGAGCTAGCGCTGACTATATGGGAATGTTAGCTACTGTAATGAATTCTTTAGCAATGCAGAACTCTCTTGAAAGGTTAGGTTTTCAAACAAGAATTCAATCAGCAATTTCAATGACTGAAGTTTGTGAAACCTATACAAGAAGAAGAGCTATTAGACATATGGAAAAGAATAGAATTGTTATATTTGCCGCAGGTACAGGTAATCCATATTTTACAACAGATACCGCTGCTGCACTTAGAGCCAGTGAAATGGATTGTGATGCAATTTTCAAAGGAACAAAGGTTGATGGCATATATGATAAAGACCCTATCGAACACAATGAAGCAACTAAATTTGATAAAATAACTTATAGTGAAGTTTTATCAAAAAATTTACGAGTATTGGACTCTTCTGCCGTTTCTCTTGCAAGGGACAATAATATACCGATAATAGTTTTTTCGATTAAAGAAAATAATGGTTTTTTGAATATCATAAAAGGTAAAGGTAGTTGTTCAGTAGTTGAGGGGTAGTAATGAGTGAAATTAATAAAAATGATCTAATTAAAAGAATGGATGGCGCTATTAATTCATTTAATGGTGACTTAGCGGGCTTAAGAACTGGAAGAGCATCAACTAATATGGTTGATGGTATTTTGGTTGATGCATATGGACAGAAAATGCCTATTGACCAAGTAGGTAGCATTTCTGTACCAGAAGCAAGAATGATATCTATTCAAGTTTGGGATAAAGGATTAGTGGTGGCAGTTGAAAAAGCTATTCATGAGTCTGATCTAGGTTTAAATCCGCAGGCTGATGGAGAATTAATCAGAATTCCAATACCTGAACTTAATGAAGAAAGAAGAGAAGAGCTCTCTAAAATTGCAGGTAAATATGCAGAGCAATCTCGTGTAGCAATACGGAATGTTAGAAGAGATGGAATGGATGAGATAAAAAAAATTGAAAAGGATGGAATTGTAGGAAAAGATAGGGCTGTTGATTTATCTAATGAGGTCCAAGAACTTACAGACGATTATATAAAAAAAATTGATGAAATTTTGTCTCAAAAAGAAAATGAAATTCGACAAGTTTAAGTTTTATGATAAATCATTACTCTAAAAATGAAATAAAAAAACAAATATCACATATTGCTTTGATTATGGATGGTAATGGAAGGTGGGCCAGCTCACGAGGATTACCAAGATATGAAGGTCATGCTCAGGGATTAATAACATTAAGAAAATTACTTCGTGATCTAAAAGATTCTAAATTAGATTATTTAACTTTATTTACTTTTTCAATTGATAATTGGAAAAGACCTAAAGAGGAGACATCAAAATTAATGCAGTTATTAAGAAAGTTTATTTCAAATGATCTTTCTGAATTGCATAATAATAATGTTAGAATAAGAATAATAGGCAGTAGAAGTGAGATTCCTAAAGATATTGTTGATCTCATTAATGGAGCGGAATTACTTACTGTTAATAATACTGGTTTGTATCTTCAGATAGCCTTTAATTATAGTGGGAGACAAGAAATTATAAATGCTACAAAAAAAATTGCTATTGCTTCTTCTAAAGGTGAGATTGATCCAAATAAGATTAACAATACAATTTTTGAGAGCAATTTATATTCTGCAGGCGTGCCTGATCCAGATTTAATTATTAGAACTGGTTCAGAGAAAAGAATATCTAATTTCTTATTGTGGCAATTATCTTATTCTGAAGTTTATTTTGAAGAATGTTTGTGGCCAGATTTTAATAAAAATAAATTAGATATAGCGATTAATGATTATAATAGTAGATCAAGAAGATTTGGAAATGTCCTTAATGAGTATAAATAAATGTTTTCAGATTTCAAAATAAGATCTTTTACAGCAGCTGGATTAGCTTTTCTTAGTTTTCTAGCGCTCTATCTTGGTCATTTTTTTTTAAAAGTATTTATTTTTTCTCTCTCCGCAATTCTTTTTTTTGAATGGATGAGAATTATTTCCCAAACTCAGTGGATTATTAGAGGTCTTATTGCTTTAGTTTTTTCATCTTTTGTTTATTTTACTGATGGTTATACGGCCTTAGATTTATTATTCATAATATCTGGGTCAATAATAATATCATCATTTTCTGCTTACTTCAGTATTTCCGCTCTTTTGTCTTGTTTCGGTTTTATATATATCTTAACTAGTTTATGTTTTTTAGAATATTTAAGAAATTTTGAAAATGGATTGCTTGCGATATTGTTAATTATATCGACTATTATAATCTCTGATGTTTCCGGATATGTATTTGGTAAATATTTCTCTGGACCAAAAATTTTCAAAAAAATATCTCCCAATAAAACTTATTCTGGTTTTTTCGCATCAATAACTTTAGGTACTCTATGGTTTTCAACACTATCGATAATTTATTCAATTCATGAGCCTATCATTTTTATTGTAATTGGTTTTTTTATCGTAGTTTTTTCAATTACAGGTGATTTATTAATTTCATATCTTAAAAGAAAAGCAAATCTCAAAGATTCAGGAATAATTTTACCTGGTCATGGAGGTTTATTCGACAGAGGAGATAGTATTATATCTGTTTTTTTTATTTTATTACCTCTAGCAATTTTAATGGGTCGATTAGATAATCCTATAAAAATTATTTTAGGATAATGTTGTGACAAAAAAAACTATATCAATATTTGGTTCTACAGGATCAGTTGGCACTACAACTCTTAATATTTTAAGAGAAAATAAAGAAAAATTTGATGTAAAAGTTTTAACAGCACATAAAAATATTGATGATCTTGCTTTATTTGCAAATGAATTCAATCCAGATGCCATATGTTTTGATGATGAGTTTGATTTAGAACAAGTTAAAAGCAAAATTAATTGTGATAAAATAGAGTGCTATATTGGTGAAGAGGGTCTATTGGAATGCGCAAAAGTTAATGTAGATATAGTGATAGCAGGGATAGTAGGTTTAGCCGGTCTTCCTCCCTTACTTGAGTCAATTAGAAGCTCTAAAAAAGTTTGTATTGCAAATAAAGAGTGCTTTGTTTCAGCCGGCTCTTTAATAATGAATGAAGCAAATAAATATAAAACTAAAATTTTACCTTTAGATAGCGAACATAGCGCTATCTTTCAAATTCTTGAAAATACAAATAATACTATAAAGGATATTTTTCTTACTGCTTCGGGAGGTCCTTTTTATAAGTATTCTAACGATGAACTTTTAAAAGTTGATGTTGATGATGCCATTAAAAACCCAAATTGGGTCATGGGAAAAAAAATATCTGTAGATTCAGCCACTTTAATGAATAAAGGCTTGGAGATAATTGAAGCAAAACATTT
>CACLQD010000012.1 GCA_902609025.1 uncultured PS1 clade bacterium | reverse complement strand
AAGATCGACTTTTCACAACCATAGTTCAATCAGCTACAGGGCCATTTGAATCTATAGATAATACAGGAGATTCTGAGAATGTTGGATTTGAGCTTGAGGTAGCATATCAAGCTACTGAATATTTAACATTAGCAGCAGCGTTTGGCACACTTGAAGCTGAATGGGATAATGGCACAATTATTTCAGGAGTTGATGTTAGCGGTCAAACTCCTTCTGGTTCTATTGATAATGGCGTTGCGCTTGCAGCAAACTATGCGAGACCGCTTGATAATGGTATGGAGTTTGTTGCTGACTTTCAATATAATAGAAGAGGTCCAAGCATGAGTATGCCTCCTCAAAATGCTATAGATAACCCAAGTTATTATACACTTAATTTAACTACTGGTATTAGATCTGGTAATTGGGAATTTATGATTCATGGCGAAAATCTAACAGATGAAAAT
Organism: uncultured PS1 clade bacterium; assembly: GCA_902609025.1. Classification (GTDB taxonomy): domain Bacteria; phylum Pseudomonadota; class Alphaproteobacteria; order MED-G09; family MED-G09; genus AG-430-B22. The sequence goes on along the minus strand of CACLQD010000012.1, from coordinate 28,265 downwards.
TACTATACCGATCTAGAAAATTGGGTAAATCTTGGAGCCGGAGGCGCTTTAGATGGTGTCAATAATATGACTGATCCTTTTTATATTATTGGAACTCATGGACATCCAAGAATGTTATCTGCAAGTTTAACTTATAATTTTTAATCTAAAATATAATTAATTTGAAAAGGCCCTTTGATAGGGCCTTTTTTAATTATCCGGATACTTTACTTCATATATAAAGTGATCATCTTTTCTTTTCACATAGCCAGCAGATGGTGTTGCGAAATGTGTTCCAAAAACTAAAATATTATTGTCAGCATATTCTCCAAGTTTTTCCCTTCTCGTTTTTTTCGCGAGTTCTTTATCCCAATCAGCACTTGATTCCCAGTCTAGTCTTTCCATTTGGCATGGGTGGTGCAAAAAATCACCTGTTATAGCGGCGCTTACTCCTTTTGACTCTATACAAACACTAACATGACCAGGTGTATGACCAATTGTTGGTTCTAACCAAATTCCTTCGCATATTTTTTCATCCATCTCTACAAACTTAACCAAACCAGACTCAATAATTGGAATTATAGAGTCATTGATAAATTCTGCATATCTATGATCACCAAGTTGTTTCTCAGTATATTCCCATTCTTTTTGTCCAAACAGATAATCTGCTTTTTTAAAAGTTGGTTCCCATTTATCATTAACTAAAATTGTATTCCAACCAACATGGTCAGTATGCATATGTGTGCATAGGACTGTATCAATTTGATCAACTGAGTATCCAGCCTTATCTAAATCCTCTAAAAATTTTGTTTGTAACATATTCCATTGAGGGATATGTCTTTCCTTATCATTCCCTAAGCAAGTATCTACGATTATACATTTTTCATTAGTTTCAATAACAAGTGCATGAATACTAACAATTGTATTTCCCTCGCTATCAGAGAAGTGAGGTTGTAACCAAGGCATTTTTAAAATTTCTTCAGGCACTGCATCTGGAACAACAAACATTGGCCCAGCTCTTTCAGCTTCAATTATTCTAGTAATTTTAACATCACCAATATTCCAGCTACTTATTTTGCTATTCATTTTAACCAGGGTAATCGATTTGGTTGACCTCATAAAATTTTGCATCTGTTTCTGGTGGATCATCAGACAGCGATCCAACAAAATGGGCTACATGTTCAGTTTTTAAGTGATCTTTTAAAGATTGAAGGTTTTCCCATAATTCAGTAATTCTAATAATTCTGTCACTATGAAGTTCAACACTAAAAGCGTAATCTAGACACCCATCCTCTTCTCTTGTCTTAATTTCTAATTCTTTTACTGCATTTTTTATAGTTTCAAAATTATTATCATTTGTTTTCATTATTGCATTAACTACTATCATTAAACCCTCCAAAGTTAAGTAATTCTGTAGATTTAAATTATATATGTAAACAATTTTATTTTTCAATTTGTACTATTATTTTTTTTAGATAATATTGAGATGTTTTTTAGGGGGAAACATTGCCACAAAAATTTGATCCTATAAATTTTTCTGAAGAAATTAGTGCAGATCCTCAATGTAATGCAACTTTGAGTAGTGATAGGTATACATCTAATGAATTTATGAATAAAGAATGGGAAAGGTTGTGGACCCAATGCTGGTTATTTGCCGGCGTTTTAACCGACTTAAAGGAACCCGGTGATTTTTTTATTTATGATATTGGAAGAGAGTCAATAATTATAACATTAAATGATAATAATAATATTTCGGCCTTTTATAATACTTGTCAGCACAGAGGAAATAAAATTTTCACTGAAGATTCTGGTTGGGTAAAACAAATTTCCTGTCCTTATCATGGATGGACTTATGGTTTGGATGGTGAGCTTAAAAAGGTCCCTGATGAGGAATTATTTGAAGGTGGCGTTTGTAAAAAAGAAAAATCCCTTAAAGAGGTAAATGTTGATGTATGGGCAGGTCTTGTATTTATTAACATGAGTGATAATCCAGCCCCACTTAAAACTTTCCTTGGAACCATAATGGACCAACTTAATCCATATCATTTTGAAAATATGGAACTTGTTAAACATCAAAGTGTGACTCTAGATACGAACTGGAAAACAGCTAGAGATAATTTTTTAGAACAATATCATGTTGATTTTATTCACCCTCAACATGCTAGCTTTGTAGATTGCTGTGATGCTCAAAATTATCTATGGCCTTTTGGTCATTCACATACTTGGGTCGAGAGTCCTGTTATGAATCCAAGATATGATATGCCTGAAGAACCGCCAGATTACATGAAACAATACTTAATAGGATTAGAATTAGATCCTGAGGATTTTAACGGTAAAGTTCCAGACATTAGAAATGCAGTTCAAAAACAAAAAAGAATTATAGGAAAAAAACTTGGCTTTGATTATTCAGAGCTATCTGATGAACAAGTTTCAGATGTTTTTCAATATGACATATTTCCTAATATCTTCATGACCATTCATGCTGAGAGATTATGGATCTTTGGCCCAAGACCTCATGGCGCCGATCCAAATAAGTGTATCTTCACAAAATATAGCTTGATGATTCCAGAAGATAAGATACGTGATAAGGATAAGGGTCTTGAGCTTTTACCGGGTTCATATGATTATTCATATTCCGATACACGCGTTGAGCATGAAGTCTTTACAAGGCAAGATGTTATAGAGGGTAGAAATTCAATGACTGCTACGATAGACCAAGATATTCATTATCTAAATGATATGCAGGCCGGAATGCATTCAAGAGGTTTTGATAAAGCAATTTTAAGTAAAGATGAAGAAAGAGTTCAGCATTTTCATGACTGGGTTGACAACTGGATAAGTGATAAATCTTTATGGTCAAAAGTAAGTAATTCATAATAAGTGTTAAAGATTAATAATGACCAAAAAAAAATTACCTAAAAAAACTCTGTTTTTCTATGGTTTAAGTGAGATGCCTTTATCAATAGCCTCTCTACCTTTATTAGCTTTTATTCCAAATTATTATGTCTCTGATTTAGGTCTTGATTTTGCTGTAGTTGCTTTAGTAATGCTTCTGGCAAGATCTTTTGATGCTGTCACAGATCCTTTAATAGGATCCTTAAGCGATAGAACGGATACGCGCTGGGGAAGAAGACGTATTTGGATGTTTTTCTCAATGCCACTTTTAATGTTGGCGACATATAAAATTTTCTTTCCTGAAAGCTCATGGGAATGGGTTCCTTTTAATTTGGATTTTCTTTCCTTTAATTTGGGAGCAGGTGGGCATTATTTATTATTTTGGTTTTTAGTGCTTTGGTTTGGTTGGAGTATGCTATTTATTCCTTACTATTCATGGGCAGCAGAATTATCATCTGATTATAATGAGCGATCAACAATAGTGGGCTGGAGAATGTTTATTGGAACATTTGGCAATGCAATTTCAAAATTTTTACCTGCCATTGCTTTATTCTTATTTGCATTTGGAGGTGCTGAAGAAACAATTATTATTATTGGATTTTGCCTGCTCATCGTTATTCCAATTACGATTTGCTTATCAGTTTTCAATGTTCCTGAAAGAATGGATTATCAAGTTAAGCAAGGGTCTTTGAAAGAAGGCTTAGTGGCTATGTGGAAGAATAAGGCTTTTAGACAATTAATTTTTGCTTACTTTTTTAATTATTTGGGAGTAACGCTTTCAACTTTGACAGTTATGTTCTTCATTAGAGGCGTAACAGGCGAAGAAGAGCAGGGTATTTTATATTTCGTATTTTATTATGTTGCCAATCTTTTAGGGATTCCCTTCTGGCTCTGGTTATCAAAGACAATAGGAAAACATAATGCCTGGAAAATTGGTTTATTAGTATTTACTTTTTTACAACCATGTTATTTCTTTTTGGGTGAAGGTGATTATTATTGGATGTTTCCAATCACATTTATTGCTGGACTTGCAGGTTCAACATTTCATCTTATCCCCCATGCTATGAAGGCGGATGTTATAGATTATGATACTCACCTAACAGGGGAAGATAGGGCAGCACAATTTTTTGCTGCATGGTCATTTGTAACAAAGATGGCAATTGCTATTGCTCCATTTTTTGCTTTTACATATTTGGATCTCATTGGTTTTGATAGTACACCTGGAGCAATAAATAGTCCTGAACAAATTTTAGGACTAAAAATATTATTCTGTTTTGGTTTGCCTCTATTCCTTCTTTTGACAATCTTATGTATTCGTAATTATCCGATTACGCAGGAAAAACAAGAAGAGATTAGACGAGAAATAGATTTGAAAAAACAACAAACACAAGGAGCATAAAATGAGTGAAGCATTAGAAAGAGTAATCGCAAAATCAGAAATTTATGATCTCTCATGTAAATATATGAGGGGGCTAGATAGATTAGATATAGAATTATTAAAATCTGTTTTTCATGATGGTGCTTGGTGCGATTATGGTTTTACAAAAAGTGATGCACCAACATTTGCTCAATTTTGTATGGATGCATTGAAGGAACATCATGCTAATCATCATATGATAGGTAATGTCTTGATAGAATTTGGTGATAATGAGAATGAAGCTTTTGGCGAAGTCTATTTCCAGGCTTACCATAAAGTTGATGAAGATGGCCAAACAAATGATGTTTTTATTTCGGGGCGCTATCTTGATCGTTATGAGAAAAGAGACGGTATTTGGAAGATGGTTTACAGATCAGAAATCGTAGACTGGTCTAGGACTGAACCAACTCATGAACCTTATTTTGATTCAGCACCAGATTGTTTTCGAGGTGGTCGTCAAGATGATAGAGTTTATGATACTAAAGATCGATATAATCCAACTTAATTAATTTTTAACTACCCTAACATTTTTTCTTCTTGATTTTGATGAGGGTTGTAATGCGAGACTTAATTGATCATCACTAATTTCATAAGGGATATCGTTATTTAAAAGATCTTTATAAAATTTACCATCTTTCATAACTGATACAATACGATCGTGGTCTTGTAGAACTGTAATATCTTCTAAAGGATTGCCATCTATAACAACTAAGTCAGCAAGTTTTCCCTCCTCCAGAGTTCCGAGAGAACCATCTGGATGCATAGCTAATCCACCTAATCTTGTAGCCGAATGAATTGCCTCTGCATTAGTAAATCCAAAATGAGTAACATAATATTCTAGATCTTTTGCATATGTGCCGTGAGGGGTAATGTTGAGTCCATAATCACCTCCAACAAGAATACGAATACCAGCAGCTTGCATCTTTTTGTAAGAAATGATCGTTTCTTCAAGTTCTTTTCTATAAGCTATAACTTCCCTGCTGTTTTCATCAAAACCCATATCTTTATAATTTTCTAAAAAAGTAATTTCCCAAGCAATAGCGGGACCAACGAAAACTTTATCTTTATTTTTTATAAGGAGATCAAGTGCTTCATCATCGATGTAATTTGCATGACCAATGAAGTCAATACCAGCTCTAACAGCTTGTTTAACTGCCTCTGAAGATCTTGCGTGACAGGCAACTCTCATTTGTTTTCTATGTGCTTCATCAACAATTACTTCTACTTCTTCATCTGTGAAGCCTAAATCACCCGGTCTACCTTGTAGAGATATGATTTCTCCATCTATCATAACCTTGACTATTTCTGCGCCATTTTTCCATAACTGTCTTACTGCTGTTCTTAATTCCCATGGACCATTTCTTATCATACCCAAACCTTCTGGAACTATCTGAACATTATCAGGATAAAAATCTGAATTTCCTCCTGTAGCAGATATATCTTTACTTCCCGCAAGCAGACGAGGTCCGGGAATTTCCCCTCTTTCAATAGCTTCTTTTAAGAAGACATCTATTTTGTGAACTGAACCAAAACTTATCGCTGAAGTAAAACCAGACCCCAACATCAATCGAGCATTTGCAATAGTTTTAATCATAGATTCTTCGACGGGAGCTTTATCTAATTCTAAAGGACCACTATTAGAGTATGAAATATGGGCGTGAGCTTCAACCATTCCAGGCATTATGAATAATCCGTTTCCATCAATAGTTTGGATGTTATCTGGAACATCCCTTAATTTCTTTGAAGGTCCAGCATAACGGATTAAATTATCTTCTACCCAAATTGAAGAATCTTCAATTAGATTATCGCTAGTTCCATCAAACAATTTTATGTTTGTTATAAGCATTCTTATACCTTTTAATTATTCAATCGAAGAAGCTTTTTTGCATTATTTGTAAGGTTTGGAGCAAAATCTTCTAACTTCTTCGGTGTATCCCATCCACCAAAATTAGTGCCATAAACTAATCTATCCTCACCAATTAAGTCAAATAACATTTTCTGAGATTTCTCGCCATGTACATGGGCATCAAACCACAAACGCTTAAGTTCATTAACAAATCCATTCTTTTGTACCCCTTCTGGGGCCCAATCTCGGAATTCAGACATTTCAGAAAAACGTTCTATTAAATAAGGCATTGCACCACCACCATGAGAAATACATATATCTAAATCAGGATGACGATCCAAAACACCACCAATTATAAGTGTAGCTACTGCTAGGGTTTCTTCATAAGCGTAACCAAGCATAATACTCATATCATATCTTCCCATTCTCCAATCATCTGGTCCTTCAGCACCACCAGTAGAGGCAGGATGTAAAAATAATGGCACATTTAAATCTACAACAGTTTTGTAAAAGTCATCTAGTCTAGGGTCATCAAGGCCAAATGGATAATCAGTCCCTGTTGAGACTGCAACAAGGCCTAGTTCATTAATAGCCCGCTCAAGTTCTTTACAAGCAGCATCTACATCTTGCATTGGAAGGGTAGCTGATCCAAGAAGTCTATCTGGATATTCTTGGACTGACTCTACCATTGCATCATTATGAATCTTACAAAATTCGTTAGCGATATCACCTTCGATCCTATGAAACATAGTCAAAGGGTTTGGTGATAAGAGTTGTAAATCAATTCCCAATTTATCCATTGCTTCTATTCTCAAATTATTTTCCATGAAAATAGTTCCCTCATATTGCATAGGTTTCATTTTATATGAGCCAATTCGAAAATATGGAGTTCCATTTTCATCCAACCCAGTGTCTGGACCATATTTTCCTGCTTTACCAAAAGCCTTGCCTAAAACAATGTGTGCGTGGGTATCAATTACATTTATTGTCATTTTAATTAATCATCCGCAAATAGAACTGTTCTTGGATTGCCATCTTCATCATAAACAGATTTATGTTTGTCAATTAAATACATTTGATTTTCAGTTTCTCTTATTCCTACAGAATTGAGTGCTTCAACCATTTCAAGGTATGTATGATGTGAGAAATGTGCCACTAATGACTCTTCATCTTTCCAAAGTTCATAAACTTGAATTCTATTTGCAACCGCTGGATCTGCAGCAAAACAATAACTAATACAACCTTCCTCTTCCGTGCGAGTTGCCATTTGTATGTCTTTTGTAAGAGATACCGCTTTATCTCTATCAGCTTCGGTCTCAAAATCTAATGTTGCTGAAATTATAATCATCTTCTCCTCCTATTCAAAATAGCTTTCAATCATTTCATGAAATCTTCTTATACGTTTTTCTTGTCCTGCAAAATAAGCTCTATTAAAACCTCGCGATCGAAGCCCATGTTGTTGAAGAATAAATACTGCTGTATCCTGGTCAATAGTTTGACCCAAACTCTTTTCACCTAATTCAAAAAAGTCTCTATCTGCATACTCACCTCTTTTAGATATACCGATAGTAGTTCTAACCGGTGCACTTTCCTTATCTGGATTACTAGAATACCACCAGTTATCAAATACACATTTCTCAGGATCAGTAGGGTGAGGCTTTGCTCTTAAAAAATGAAATCCATCAGCCCAAAGAGAAACTGCAAAATTTGGGAAAAGTGTATAATGAAAAGCATCGGTAAGTTGTTCGTCTCTAAGGTTCTTATAGTGAGTATAACCTCTTTCAGGCCCATTATCTCTTTTTGCCTTTTGAATAGCTTCGCGTGTTTCTAGACCTTTTCCATTATAATCATCGGGGTTGATATCCCATTCTTGCATAACGGAATAAAGAGGATCTTCTAATTTACCGTCTTCTTGCATAGATCCATAACCGGCCCTCATAATCATTCTATTATGACCTTCATCAGATAAATCAAATTGAGTACTGCGGTAGCTTGTATCAACTCCACTTGGCATTCTTCTTTTTGTTACTGCTCTTTCTGGAGCATGAACAGTTGGCAAATGATAAGATTCATTAAAGTTATCAAGAATTATTTTCCAATTGCATGGAACATTTACTGTTTGAGCAACATATCTTTTCCATTTGTGGATTTCATAAGCTTCCCAATCATCCCAAACAGGTCCAAGCCATTCTTTTAATGAAGAAGCATTTTTATCCATATTTATCCAAATGAATCCTGCAAATATTTCAGTTTTGACTTCCTCTAATTTTAGTTTTCCACAAGGATTGCCTTCAGGAAAATCTTCTGCATCTTGAGCTTCGATTAATTCACCATCTATTCGCCATTGCCATCCATGATAAGGACATTTAAATGTTTCTGTGCTTCCTAAATCGTTAAATGTTAGGCGTGCCCCTCTGTGTTGACAGACATTATAAAAAGATCTGATTTTGTTATCACTTTGTCTAATCATTAAGAAACTTTCTCTACCAAATTCTTCCATTTGATAATCACCAGGATTAGGAATTTCATCTTCTCTTCCCATAAGTAACCAAACTTTTGGCCACATATAATTCCATTCCTTATCCATAAATTCTTTCGAATGATATCTACTGCCGTCAACATCCAATCCCTTAAGATCAGGGTTTTTCCAAGATGGACTATTGCTTTTATACCATTCTAAATCAGTAACACTCATCGATAAATCCTAAACTATTTTCCTTTAAAAACTGGTTTTCTCTTTTCTTCACTAGCTTTAATTGCTTCAGCATGATCTTCACTCGTTCTTGCAAAAGCCATATGTGATGATATTAAATCAAGACTAGATAATAAATCCATATTTAAATTTTGATAAATCAATCTTTTAATAACTCTTACAGGAATTGGCGCTTGATCTAATACATTTTTTACCCACTTTACTGTTTCTTTCATTAATATTTCATCATCAAAGACCTTATTCACTAACCCAATTCTTAGAGCCTCATCTGATTTCACTATATCTGTTGACCAAAATAATTCTAAAGCTTTTGATGCGCCAACTATTCTTGGAAGAAAATATGTTCCACCATTACCAGGTACAAGACCAAAGGCTGCATATGAAGCTCTAAAAAAAGCACTTTTTGCAGCAAATCTGATATCACAATGCAAACTCATATCCATACCCGCCCCTGTAGCCATTCCATTTACTGCTGCAATTATTGGCTTTTCTATTTCAGCTGTTTTTTTTGCTACTCTTTGAAAATGATCCCAAAAATGATTTTTTGTTTCAAGAGGGTCTATTTTATTGTTTGCTCCCAAGTTAGCTTTATCACCGCCTGCACAAAAAGCATCACCTGCACCCGTTAAGATAATCGCAGATATATCCTTGTTTTCTCTGCATTCATCAAGAGCATTAACCCACAAATCAATCATTTCCTTATCAAGAGCATTCTTTCTCTCAGGTTTATTCATTGTTATTGTTGCAATATTATCTTGAATATCAAAAATTAAAGTTTTTTCACTCATTTCTAATCCTATTAAAAAGTTGTATTTCCAATTCCGCCATCTATTACTAAACTTTGGCCAATTACATAAGATGCTTGCTCACTGCAAAACATTGCTACAAAAGATCCTAAGTCATCAGATGATCCAAATTTTTTAGCTGGTATTTTCCAGTTATTAACAAATTTTTCTATTTCTTCATCATATGTAGTACCATTTTCTTCTGCTAGCTTATTATATCTATCTGCAATACTTGCTGTATGATGCATTCCTGGAAGGATGTTATTGATAACAACATTATGTTTAGCAACCTTTTTTGAAACTGCAACAGAGTAATTAACAAGGGCTGCCCTTGGTGGACCAGATAATATTCTAACTTCAGCAGGTGTTTTCGCTGCTCCAGTGCCAATATTTACTATTCTTCCCCACTTTCTCTCAACCATACCTGGAATAATTGCTTTCATAAACTCTACTGGACTAAGAAGCGATACATCAAGAGTCTGCCTCCATTCCTCTGTAGAAACTTCCTCATAACTATATGTAAAAGGTGGCGGAGTACATGTTCCAACTAATATATCGGGATCTGGACAAGAAGATAAAATTTTTTCTCTTCCTTCATCGGAACTATGATCAGCTACAATGGGTTTAGCAATTACACCTGTCTTTTTTTCAATTTCCTCACATGTTTCGAGTAGTCGCTTCTCTCCTCTTGCAGATATAAAAAGGTCAACACCTTCTTTAGCTAATGCAAGTGCGCTTCCTTTCCCCATCCCAGCACTACCACCATTAATGATAGCTTTTTTACCTTTAATTCCTAAATCCATAATATCTCCCCATATATTCTTATATTGAAACACGATACTTTTAAAAAATTCAACATTTAATAATTGCTAAGGAATTTTATATAGCTAAAATGCTTATCTTTATTTAGGGTCTTTAATAATATGCAAAATACTTATGATGTCATAATTCTTGGCGCTGGTGCTAGCGGAATGACTGCTGCTATAGCAGCTCATGAGAATGGTTTATCAGTTGGTTTATTTGAGAAACAACACTTAGTTGGAGGTACTGCTGGTATTTCTGGAGGTATTATTTGGGCTCCAATGAACAGCCACATGAAAAAAATGGGCATTAAAGATGATAGATCTATGGCAATAGATTATTTCATGTCTTTATCAAATGGTGAAATAGACTCTAATCGCTTGGAATCATTTATTGATAATTGTTCAGCAGCAATTGACTTTATTGAAGAAAAAACTGACGCAAGTTTTTATGTTTTGGATGGTTATCCAGATTATTACTTAGATAGACCTGGAGCAATTTTAGGAGGTGGCAGGGCTTTAGATAACCAATTATTTGATTATTCAAACTTAGGAGATTGGGCAAGTAAAGTACGAAACAATGGAATGCCTATCCCAATGACTCTTGGCGAAACACCATTGGGTGGAGGAACAGGAGTTGTTGATGAGGAAATAATGACTGATAGAATATCAAAGGATTCAAGAGGAATGGGACAAGCTCTAGTGGGAGCACTTTTAAAAGGATGCTTAGATAGAGATATTGAACCTGAACTGAATGTTCATACTAGAAAATTAATCAAAGATAATAATAGGATTATTGGTGTTGAAATTGAAGAAAATGGTGAAGCAAAAGAAGTTTTTGCCAATAGAGGAGTGATAATAGCAACAGGAGGTTTTGAATGGAATGATGAGTTGGTTAACAATTTTTTAAGAGGCCCTTTGAATGCACCTGCATCACCTCCTGGTAATGACGGGGATGGTCTATTATTGGCTCAAGAAGTAGGAGCATCGCTTGGAAATATGACGAGTGCTTGGTGGTCACCTGTTTTGTCTGTACCAAATGATAATTGGGAAGAAGGCAATCAAAAATCATCACCAATTTTAATTGAAAGAACATTACCTCATACATTAATGGTTAATAAATCTGGAAAAAGATTTTGTAATGAGGCAACTAATTATTCTGCCTTGGCTGGCGCATTTCATTTTTTTGATCCTAATGAATATGGCTACCCCAATCTTCCTTCTTGGATAATTTTTGATTCAAATTTCAGAGAAAAATACCCATTTGTGAATATTTTTCCAGGAACTGAAGATCCTGATTGGTTTATTAAAGCAGACAGTATTAGCGATTTGGCAAAAAAACTAGAAATCGATCAAGATTCACTAAATTTAACATTAGATACTTTCAATAAACATGTAGAAACTGGAAATGATCTAGATTTTGGAAGAGGAAAGAGTGAGTACGACTCATTTTATGGCGATAGATCACAATCAGGAGTTTATACAACTCTTGGCGTAGTTGAGAAGGCTCCATTTTATGCAGTGGAAATAGATATTGGTGCTTTGGGAACTAATGGTGGGATGAAAACAGATGAATTTGGAAGAGTGATTTCTGCATCGGGAAATATTATTGATGGTCTTTATACTGTAGGAAACGCGATGGCTGGAAGCACTGGGTCGGTTTATGCGGGGGCAGGAGGAACACTTGGTCCAGCATTAACTTACGGCTATCTTGCTGGCAATCATGTGGCTGGAAAGAATTTTGGAGTTAAGGAGTAATTATGGAAAAAGTTTTAGTATATGGAGCAAGTGGAGATCAAGGTGTTCCTTTAGTTAATACATTAATTAAAAACGGATACAAAATCAGAGCTGCTTCAAGATATCCAGAAAATTATAATAGTGAAATAGAAGGAGATGTAGAAAGCGTAAAGGCAGATCTTTTTGATATTGATACACTTAAGAAGGCATCCCAAGATATCGATTGTATTGCTATGAATTTACCTTTTGTCTTTGATAGAGATATTGCTAAGCAATGGGGAGAAAATATAACTAATGCTGGAAAAGAAATGGGTGTTAAAAAAATCGTTTTCAATACAAGTTGTTATGTTGCCCCTGCTGATAATGGATTAGCAGCTCACGATGGAAGAAGAGAGATAGAAAAATCTATGGCTGAAAGCGGAATGGATTATGCAGTGATTAGATCTGTTGTATTTATGGATAATTTATCTAGATTTTGGGCTAAACCATCGATAGTAAAGAGTGATACATTTGCTTATCCTTGCAGTGAAACCTTAAAAATTTCATGGATATGTCTTGAAGATGTTGCTGCTTTTATGGTTGCGGCATTATCGAATAAAGATGTAAAGGCTGATAAAATTACTGTTGGCGGACCAGAAATTTTACTTGGCCATGAAGTTGCAGAAAGATTCTCAAAAGCTCTTGGAAGAAAAATAGCATTTCAGAGCCTTGAACCAAATAGTTTTGCAAGGCAGATGAGCAAACTTGTTACTGGATCTGAGGAATATGAAAAACCGTCAATCTACGGCGGAATGGCTGCCTTTTATAGATGGTATAACGAACAAGATCCCTCACCTTTAGCAATTGAAATGAATGACTTATATGAAAAATTTTCTATCACGCCTACTTATTTTGAGGACTGGATAAAAAAACATGATTGGGATAATATATAAAAGGGGTTAATATTTCGTTATGTCTGAAAGTAATGTTGAAAAATATAATTTTTTAGATCCGCTAGTGAATAGCGATCCTTATGAATTTTATGGCGTACTCCATAAAGAACAACCTGTATATCAAATTCCTGGAGTAGGAATTTATATGCTCACAAAATATGATGATATTAGGATGGCGCTGAAAGACTATGAGACATTCTCTAATGATGTAAGTTTAGCAACGAGAGGTGAATTTTCATCTTTACATCAGAATATTCTTGTAGAGGGAGGGGGTTGGGAGCATGTTCAAACTCTTCAAAGAACTGATCCTCCTATTCATAAGAGATACAGAAAACTTGTCGATAGGGTGTTTACAAAAAAAAGGGTAGATGAATTATTGCCTCACCTTGATGAAGTGGTGAATGAATTAATTGATAATTTTATTGAAAAAGGAAATTGTGATTTTAATGATGAATTTGCTATGCGTATGCCAGGTATAATTATTGCTGAGCAGTTGGGTTTATCTCGAGATAATGTTGCAACTTTTAAGAAATGGGCAGACTCAATGTTAGGAGCGAGCAGAGCTCCTATTGCAACTGAAGAAGAAGTTACAGCAAATGCAAATATTGAGCTTGAAGCTCAACTTTTTTTAGCAGAAGTATTTGAAGATAGAAGAAAAAACCCAAAAGAAGACTTAATGTCGGCAATGGTTCATGCTCATGGCGATGATGAAGAGCCTTTATCTATGCACGAACTACAAAACTTAATGCATCAACTAATTACCGGAGGGTATGAAACAACTCAAAGTGCAATTAATCACGGAATGTGGGCGCTTATTAGGTTTCCCGATATTGCAGAAAAAATTTATCAAGATGAGTCACTTCTTAAACCTTTTATTGAAGAAGTTCTTCGATGGGAAAGTCCTGTGCAGTTTCTATTAAGAAGGACTAGCAAAGATGTTGAAGTATCTGGAACAGTAATACCTAAAGATTCAATGGTGATGATGGGATATGGACCGGCTAATAGGGATGAAGAAAAATTTTCATGTCCGCATCAATTTCAATTAAACAGAGAAGGTGTTGGTGCTCATATGGCTTTTGGATCAGGAGCACACCATTGTCCAGGTGCTTTATTAGGCAGGCAAGAAATGATACGCTCTTTTAAGTTTCTTATTCAGAGAATGAAAAATATAAAAATTGATAAACCACTTCAAGAACCTGTTCACAATTTCAGTATGTTTTTTATGCCGATGAAAGAGTTTTTTATAACTTTCGATAAAAGATAAATATCTGTTTATCTTTGATAAGCTGGATCTTGTCGGCTTCTACTAGCAGTTGGGCCTGCTGCTTCAAGTTGGCCTTTTTCATTAGCAGGTTCAAATCTTACCCAATCATGGACGCCTTGTCTTTTTGCAATCTTCCATTCATCATTTCTTCTTTCAAAACGATCAATATATCTTCCGCTAACAAAAACATCCTCATCAATTGAAGAGTCATGTTCTGCTAAAAAACCCATATCCGATTCTTTGCCTTTTGCTATTCGATGAAATGCAGTCCAATATGCCTCAGACCAAGCAGTATCCCCATCCACTTCAATGAGAAGATTTCCAACTAAATGCTGTGTAAATTCCATTTCGGAAAGTATATCAAATGCAAAATTACAAAAATCGGTTGAAGGTCCCTCATATTCACCATGATGATGAACAGAGTCTTCATGAAATACAGATTCTAATAATTCTCTATCCATTCTGTCTATTGCACGGCAATATTTATAAACAACATCAGCAATCTCTATTTTATCAGCTGCTAATTTTAATTTTTTATCCATTATTAAACCTTATTGCTAATTTTTTACTTATCACCAAAGAGATATTTATCGATATTTTCATGAAAGAACCTAATTCTATTTTCTTGGGCTGGCATATAGTCACCAATATAACCTCTAGAACTTAAGCCTTTTTGTTGGCTTGTCCAAATTGCAACATCTTCTGAAATTCCGTCACCTACATCAACTTCAGTATGATGACCTGAAATGTGGGGTATTTTTGTATTTGTTGCTGTCTTTTTTTTCAACATATGTGAATAATATTCATCAACCCCTTTTGGGAATAGTGTGAGATACCAATAATCAAAATAGCATTTAGTAGGATCTGTTGGGTGAGGAGTACCTCTTAACCATTGCATTCCATCAGGTTTTACACTGAAAGACATATTTGGAAAAATTGTATAGTGGTAATGATCGGTAAGTTGCGTATCTGAGAACTTACTAAAATCATAACCTTTTTCTTTATCCAATTTTCTTTTTTGTTTTTGAAGATCTTCTCTAATATCTAATAGTCTACCCTTGTAGTCATTTGCATCCATTTCCCAATATTCGATTGCAGGTGAAATTGCTTCTAAGACTTTCTTTTCTTCATCATAGACACTTTTACTTGGTATATAACCTGGCATCAGCATTCTTGCATGCATGCTTTCATACATATCAAATTGGCAAGAATAATATTTTTCATCTGAAAAATACTTTAATGCAGGATGAACATAAGGGGTATGATAAGATTCGTTGAAATTATCTTGAACGCATTTCCAATTCCAATCACCTTCAACTGTTACCCAGTGAGTTCTTATCATTTCAGAAATAGGATAGTTTTCTAATTGATCCATTACAGGGTGTAAAGATTCTTTAAGTGATTTACATTGGTCATCAAGGTTAAAAAATATAAAACCAGCCCAAATTTCAGTTTTGATTTCAATAAGATTTCTTCTGCCGCAAGGCGATCCTTGAGGAAAATCCTCTTCATCAGGCACCCATTGAAGCGTTCCATCTAAACCAAATTTCCATGCATGATATGCACAGGAAAAACTTTCAAGATTTCCTTCATCAATTTGAACAAGTTGATTACCACGGTGTTGGCAGACATTATAAAAGCACCTAATTTTTGAATCTTCGCCTTTCGCACAAAGTATCGATTCAGGTCCAAATTCGAATGTAAAAAAGTCTCCAGGTTGTTCAAGTTGTTGTACAAGACCAGCTACTTGCCAGACTTTTGTAAACATCCTTTCCCATTCTAGATCCATAAACTCTTTTGATTTATACCTATCTCCAAGAATAGGTTTATTTCCTAGTTTTGGTTCAGGCGCTTTCACATTGTCGGATCCGAAAAATGCCTGCGATTTTGATAAAGTTTTATCCATTTAGGGCTCCCTTTTAGTCAAAACTTATAGACTATTGATTAAATTAATTAAAAATAAACATAATTTCAACTATTTTGAAATTGTTAGTTCAGTTGGATTATCGGACATAGAATTTAAGTAAGCCATTAAATTTGCTCTGTCTTTATCTTTTCTTAAGCCAACAAATGCCATCGCATTACCAGGCGCATACTTTTTTGGACTTTTCAACCATGCATTCATATCACTAATTGTCCAATCACCCCCGATAGATTTTAAGGAATCTGAATAATTAAAACCTGCTGCATTCGCTTTTTGCATTCCTAAAATATTCCATAAATTTGGTCCAATTCTATTTCCACCACCCGAATTAAATCCATGACATGCCGTACATTTTGAAGAGACTTTTTTGCCTGCTTCGATAGAGGCAATAGCAAGTAGTTCTTCAAAAGTTAACTTTGGTTTTTCAGGAACTACTTCAGTTACTGTTGCTGCTTCTGACACATTAGCTAGCTCAGTAACACCTAAATCACCATATGTAAGTCTTATGGTTCTTAATAAATTAAGTTTTTTTTCAGAAATTAGAATTTTATCTTCAAGCTCATCTTTATTCAATATTCTATGAGATTTACCACTCAAAAGAAAATTTAAGGCAATTTGTTCTTCATTAATCTTAAGGTCTAATTCCTGTGCAGTAATTATTGACTTGAAATGTTCAACAAATTTTAATTGCTTTTCAAGTTTTTCTTGTAAATTTTCTCTTCCAAGCACAGTGTGAGTTACATTGATTTCATTGTTAGGTTTAGAGGATTGAGAAAAATAGCTCTCATCTATAAAATCTATATTTGCAAATAATTCTTCTTTTGAAGGGGGGTTTATTGATTCTACATAAAATAGATTATTACTTGTTCTAATAATTCCTATAACTATCAAAAATGTAATAGAGATAGCTAAAAAACCTTTGATTATTATACCTATATTTAATTTCATCCCGCTTTTCTATATCAATATTTGTTGTATTTGTAGATAATTAAATTAGACAATTAAATTAAACTACTTAATAAGTTTAAATTAAAAGAATAGCAATATGAAAAATTTAATAATTATACCCTCACGCTTGGAATCCTCTAGATTACCTAATAAGCCTTTAGCAGATATAAATGGCGAACCAATGATTGTTCATGTCTATAAAAGAGCCAAAGAAGCTAATATTGCTAATGTAATTGTTGCAGCTGGTAATGTTGAAATTAAAGAGGTAATAGAGAATATTGGCGGTGAAGCAATATTAACTAGCTCTAATCATGAATCTGGCTCAGATAGAATATTTGAAGCTTTGAATATTTATGACAAAGAATCTAAATTCGATAACATTATAAATTTGCAAGGAGATTTACCAAATATCCATAAAGATGCTTTATTTAAGATAATATCATTACTAGAATCAAATGATGCTGATATTTCAACTTTAGGGGTTAAAATTTCTTCAGAAGAAGAGTTCTTAAACCCAAATATTGTAAAAGCTTATATTAAAAATATATCAGAAAGTAACTATGTTGATGATTTTGATAGAAGATTTGATATAGGTAAAGAAGAATTTTTGTATCACCATATTGGAATTTATGGTTATAAAAGAGAAGCACTTGAGGCTTTTGTTGAGTTTGATCAATCTAAAACTGAAATTGAAAGAAAGCTTGAACAAATGCGAGCCATCGAAAATGGTATGAAAATAGTTTTAGGTCTGATAGATGAACTACCTATAAGTGTAGATACTCAAGAAGATCTTGAGATAGCTAGAAGAAATATGGATTTATAATGATAAAAAAAATCGGATACCAAGGGGAGGCGGGAGCAAACTCACATATTGCCTGTAATTTATATGATAATAGCTCATCATCAATAGCCCTAAAAACATTTGATGAAGTTTTTATTTCTCTCGAAAAAAATCAAATTGACTTAGCAATGATTCCAATCGAAAATACTATTGCTGGAAGAGTTTCTGATATTCACAGACTTATGCCAACTTCTAATGTAAATATTATAGGAGAGCTTTTTCTCAAAATTAATCACTGTCTGATGGCATTAAATGAGTCCTCTCTCAAAGATATAAAGATTGTCAGAAGTCATGAAATGGCATTGAGTCAATGTAGAAACTCCATTCTTGATCTTGGTTTAGATCCTGTTGTTAGTGCAGATACAGCTGGATCAGCAAGGGAGGTCTCCGAATTAAAGGACACATCAATTGCAGCTATAGCATCACCGCTAGCATCAGAAATATATAATCTTAAAATTTTAAAAGAAGATATGGAAGATGCTGGCCATAATACAACTAGGTTTTTGATCCTCAGTAAAGATAAAATCATTCCTGAGGATAAAGGTAAGAAATTCATTACTACTTTAGTTTTTAAAGTGAAGAATGTTCCTTCTGCACTTTATAAAGCTATGGGTGGTTTTGCTACGAATGGAGTTAACATGCTGAAGCTCGAAAGTTATCAGGTTGATGGAAGCTTCCAATCTACTCAGTTTTATACCGATTTAGAAGGTCATTTAGAATCTGAAGCAATTAAGAATGCAATAGATGAATTAAAATATTATTCTGAAGAGATAAAAATTTTAGGTGTCTACCCTTCTGCTAGAGATTAAGAATATTCGTCTAATAAGACTTCTTATATTATGTGTAATATGTGTGAACTAAGATGAATATTATGTATACACATATTAATTCTAGTGTGATTAATTGACTTAACAAATATCGAAATTTTTTTCAGATTCTTTAGTGGAGGGGACAATGATTGACACTGGAAATACTGCTTGGATAATAACTGCAACAGCTTTAGTTTTATTTATGACTTTACCCGGACTGGCTTTATTTTATGGTGGTTTGGTTCGTAAAAAGAATGTTTTATCTGTATTAATGCAATGTATCTCTGTTGCATGTTTAGCATCAGTTCTCTGGCTAGTAATTGGTTATAGCCTTGCTTTTGGTGATGGCAATCAATGGATTGGTGATACATCAAAAATGTTTTTATCAGGAGTTGGAAGAGATGCACTTTCGGGCGATATTCCAGAAACAGTCTTTTTTGCTTTTCAAATGACTTTCGCAGTAATTACACCAGCTTTAATTGTTGGAGCTTATGTTGAAAGGATTAAATTTTCAGCTGTTCTGTTATTTAGTGGGCTATGGCTTCTTATTGTTTACGCTCCTGTGACACATTGGATTTGGGCAGGTAATGGTTGGTTATTTCAAGCAGGACTTTTGGATTTTGCTGGCGGTCTTGTAGTTCACTTGACAGCAGGTTCATCTGCTTTAGTTTTGGCAGCGATGCTTGGACCACGTTCAACATTCCCTTTACAAGTTGATCCACCCCATAACCCTGCAATGGTTATGATTGGCGCATCTATGCTATGGGTTGGATGGTTTGGCTTTAATGCCGGAAGCGCTCTTGCTGCTGATGGAAATGCGGGAATGGCAATGGTTGTTACGCATATTTCAGCTGCAACTGCTTCTCTAGTTTGGATGTTGATGGATTGGTCTAGATTTGGAAAACCAACTTTAATAGGCCTCGTTACAGGAACAATTGCTGGCCTAGCATCAATAACTCCGGCATCTGGTTCAGTTGGCCCAATAGGGGCTTTAATAATTGGGGCATCAGCAGGTATTATTTGTTATCTGTTTGTAAATATTGTTAAAAACAATTTAAAAATTGACGACTCTCTTGATGTTTTCGCCGTACATGGAGTTGGAGGATTGCTAGGTATTATTTTAGTTGCATTTTTAGTAGATGCGAATATTGGTGGAGCCGGTTATGCCGACGGTATTAATGCTATTTCACAATTAATGATTCAATTGAAAGGCACAGTCGCTGTTCTAGTTTTATCAGTAGTAGCTACTATAGTAATAACATATGTTGTAAAATTAACCGTTGGTTTAAGAGTTGATGATAGCTCTGAGGTTGAAGGACTTGATATTTCTTCTCATGGTGAAACAAACGGATAAAAAACTATTCAACTTATTTTAGTTGGCTAATCCATTCTCTTATTAATGGTATTGCTTCCTCGTGCTGAAGATTTCTACTTAACTCAGGCATCATTACGCCAGGGTCAGTAGAAATCATTCTATATAATAAAATAGAATCAGCAGGATTTCCTGGATCAATAATGTATTTCAGTCCACCACTTCCTCTACCCGCTGCTACAGGTGTTTTATATATTCCTAAAATAGAAGAATTATTTTCATCTATGTTAAGGTAAAAACCTGAATTACTTGCAGAGGCACCTTTTTGATGACAGTGAGCACAGTTTGCATCTAGATATGATCTTGCTCTTTCATTGATTCCGTATTTTGTATCATTCCAGATTGCTGGATTTCTTTTTAGAGGTGTAGGAATATTATTTAATAATTTTCTATCATGCCAAAAATCTATTTGGTTAGCTTCCCCACTAGGATAAACAAAATTTATATTCATATTACGACCCTTTGGACCGATGGGTTGTATTTTATTATTAATCTCATGACAGTTTTTACATTGATTTACATTCGGCGCTCTATATCTGACATACTTCTCTTGTCCATTATTTGAGATCCAGCTGACATTGAATGTATGACCTGTATACTTTAGAAATGCGTTTGTTTGTTCATTATTCCAGATATAGCTCAAAGGTTCCCAACCATCTTTATTTTTTATCAAAAGTCTCGTTTCTAAAAGTTGAAAACCTTTATCTAAATCTCTTTCATCTATAGGGTAACCGAAGGTTTTGATGATTGTTGTGCCAATGGGAAAATTGAAAACATTATTATAGGAATACTCTGCAGCTGTATTTAATGGCATGTGTACAAAACGAAATTTGTATGAGTAATCTGAGAATAGTGGGTTAGCTATTTTATAAGGAACAGTTTCGTCTATCGGTATCTGATTCTTTATATCTTTAAAAAAGTTATAATCTGATAATTGCTTGTGAGGTTTCGCATAACTCACAGAATTGATTAAAATTATAAGAAATAAAAAAAAAATAAATTTAGTATATTTTTTTACCATTTTGTTTTGAAGTTGACTTCAGTCAAGGAAATTCCTTCACCTATATAATCATCATAATCCTCTTTTGTTTTATGAAACCATGGCAATAAAGCATAGGTCATAAGATTAAGATTTATCATATCTGTTTTTCTATCTTTAGTCTTGTTTGGGCCTAAAATGAGTCTTTGTCGTTTGCTTAATCCTATCCATTCAGGGAAACTGGTTACGCCATCCCAAATAATTTCAGGTGCTTTGTTTTTGGTTAATAGGGCAATAGGTTCTGCTCTCACTTTATCAACATCAAATCCGTTATTATTTAATTGGTTATTTCTGATAAATATTTTATTTGGAAGCGGGTTGTAGTTATCATCCTCATATTCATCAAGGTAACTAACAACTAAAATTCCAGCTGTTGCATTTCCCGAAATATAATTTTCTTCTAAAATTACTTTTTCATTTGCCATTACCATTATCCCAGTCCCATTCGGTGTTTTGCCAACAATATTACCTTTAGGTGCAAAATTAGGAGTATCATTATTTAAAACTTTATTATTTTTTACTAAAATATCGTGACCACCTTGTTGAGGTAAATTTGGTAGGTCAAAAATTAAAATACCACCTGTATTATGATGAGCAATATTGTTTGTGACTTCAGCAAAATAACTATTTTCAATTTCTATTCCGGCAACATTAAACTTTGCCTCACTATTTATAACTTTAATTCTTTCAGATTGACCCACATAAATTCCTGCATCAGATGCTCCTATTGCTATGCAGCTATCAATTAGCACATCTTTGCTTTCAACTGGATAAAGACCATATGCTCCATTAGAAGACTTTGGTCCATCAGTCCATTCCACTCTAACTCTCAAAAATCTAATGCCATTAGCTTTTTTAACAACTATCGCATCTCCAATTGTATCTTCGACTGCAAAATCACTTAATGTTACTCCATTGCTAGTAACCAATAAGCCTTCTGCTCCAGATTTCTGGTTTTTAAAGGATAAAATAGTTTTATCCAAACCATCGCCCGATAAAGTAACATTATCAATATCAAGAGATAGCCCATCTTCAATCTCATAATAACCTGAGGAAAGATGAATATTTTCATATGGCTCAGCTAATATTAATGCTTCTTGGATCCTATCATAAGCATTAGGACCTGGTTCTATGATAATTTTCCCATAAGAGAAATTCGAAATAAAAATAATCACCATAAAATATATTATTTTTTTATTAATTTTCATTATTTGCTCTCTACAAAAGCTTTAATTAAGTGATGAGCAATTGCCATTGGTGGTGGTACAAAAAAGTTCTTATTTTCACCACTTAGTGCTTTCTTTAGCTCTTCTTTAGAAAACCACCTTCCTTCATCAAGTTCAACTTCATCTAGTTTAAAGTTTTCTGATTTTGACTCAGCAATATATCCTATCATTAGGGAATATGGAAATGCCCAAGGTTGACTCGAATGATAATTTGCTTCGATTATTTCTATTCCAGCTTCTTCATTTAATTCTCTAGCTACAGCTTCTTCTATAGATTCCCCCGGCTCAATAAACCCAGCAAGTGCAGAGTACATTCCAGGAGGAAATCTTTTTTGCCTTCCTAAAAAAGCAGTGTTATTGAAGGTTGCTAACATAATTACTACTGGGTCTGTTCTTGGAAAATGTTCTGTATTACAATTATGACAAACCCTCTTGTATCCTGCCTCCACCATAGTACTTTCAGCACCACAATTAGAACAATACTTATGACTCTTATGCCATTCAAAAATTGCTTTTGCTTGACCTAACATAGCAAGTTCACCTTGGTCAATTGCTTGAGGTGCCAAAATCATTAAATCTTCAAACTCACCAAGGTCTTTGAGATTTAAAATTTCTTCTGGATTTGACAGTTTTGAAACATCTTTAGAAAAAAAGGCAACATCATCTATAATTCCAATAAAAATTAGACTATCTGATTCATCACTTTGATCTTTAAAGAAATTATTAGGAAACCAAGCCGGGCTAATTTGCTCAGGATTTGATTGACCAGAGGTTAGGCTTTTATGTTTAGTTACAAATGCTTTTCCTTTCCAAAAAAGACTTATCATTGTCTTTTCACTATTTAAGGTTTTATCTACCCATGATGGATCAGATCTTAAATCAGACACTCTATTAACAGGATTATTTGAAAATATATTTGGATAAACTTTCATAACTTTTTAAAATATATATTATGGTACACATAAATGAAGTTGAATAAAACAGTTTAGTGAATAATTTATCTGTTGATTAGACTCAGTATATATTTAATATCTCATTAATTAAGAGGCTATCTTGGAACATCCACAAGAAAAAGATATAGAAGAAACAAATTCTTCACCCACAATAGAAGATGAAAATCAAGATAGCTTTTTGGATACCAGTAATACTGAAGATTCTAGTACAGAGCCTTATAGAGTTTTAGCAAGAAAATATAGACCACAAAACTTTTCAGATTTATTTGGTCAAGAAACAATGGTCCAAATTTTAAGCAACGCATTTTCTTCAGGGAGAATTGCACATGCATATATGTTAACAGGTGTAAGAGGAATAGGAAAAACAACGACCGCAAGACTCTTGGCTAGAGCATTAAATTATTCTTCAGAAGAAATTAATGAGCCAACGATTAATATTTCTAAACATGGTGATCATTGCCTAGAGATTATGGAATCAAGACATATTGATGTTTTAGAAATGGATGCAGCTTCAAGAACTGGAATTGCTGATATTAGAGAGATAATAGACTCCGTAAACTACTCAACTACATCAGCTAGATTTAAAATATATATTATTGATGAGGTTCATATGCTCTCTAAATCTGCTTTCAATGGTTTATTGAAGACACTTGAAGAACCACCTGCTCATGTTAAGTTTATATTTGCTACAACCGAAGTTCATAAAATACCTTTGACGATTTTATCGCGATGCCAAAGATTTGATTTAAAACAACTTGATGAAACGGACATGATGAGTCTTCTCTCAAAAGTTTGCGATAATGAAAATGTTGATATTCCCAAAAATATATTATCTATAATAGGAAAGGCAGCCTCAGGCTCAGCAAGGGATGGTTTGTCAATTTTAGATCAAACAATAACTCTATCACAACATGACCCAAATATAGATGAGAACGCTATAAGAGAAATGCTTGGTTTATCAGATAATTCAGCAATTATTGAATTATTTGAATCTATAGTAATAGGTGATATCCAAAAGGCGCTTGATGAGATTAAATTGCAAACAGATAGAGGAGCAGAACCATTAAATATAATCTCTAGTCTAGGAGAGATTATTCATGAATTAACAGTATTAAAAGTATCGAATGATAAAAATGATAATCTTCTTTTGGGACCAGAAAATTTTTCTAAATTGATTGCATTACAAGAAAATTTAGATGTAAAAAAACTATCTAGATTCTGGCAAATGATTTTAAAGGCCAATGAAGAAATTAAAAATTCATTTAATCCATATTCTGCCCTAGAAATGGTTACAATTAGGATGACCTATGTTTCTGATTTACCTACCCCGGAAGAAATTATTAATTCTGTCGATACAGAAGACCAAAATAAAAAAAAAAAATTAACTAAAAAAGTAACTGAAGAAAAAGTTTTAAACCATAACCCTGGCGTACTAAAGCAAAACCTTTTTACAATTAAGTCTTTTGAAGACATTATTGAAATTGCTGGCGAAAATAAAAATTTGATTTTGAAGAAATTTTTACAAGAAGATGTTCGTTTAGTTAGTTTTGAGACTGGGCATATCAATATCAATACTCCCAATGGTAATGAAGAAATTATTAAAGATTTAATTGCAAAGTTATATGAATGGACCGAGCAAAGATGGGTGATTAATGTTTCAGCAAAGCAGGGTGAAGATACTATTTTAGAAAAACAAAAACAAAAACAGGATGATATTATTGATGAACTGAGCAATACTGAGGAAATGAAGAAAGTCTTGGAAGCATTTCCTGAATCAAGGATTACATCAGTAAATAAAATAGAAAACTAAAATGAGCCAAACAGAAATAGATAATTTAATAGAATTGTTGGCAAGATTGCCTGGTATTGGTCCGCGTTCCGCAAGAAGATTGGCTTTAAGTATGTTAAAAAAACCTGATTCTCTTATGAGACCTTTAGCAAAATCACTTCTTAGTACAGCTGACTCTATCGTAAAATGTTCAAATTGTGGGAATCTTGATACATCAAGTCCATGTAATATTTGTCTAGACGAGAGTAGAGATAAATCAATTATTATTGTTGTAGAAGAGGTAGCAGATTTATGGGCTCTTGAGAGAGCTTCAGTTCATAAAGGTTTGTATCATGTCTTAGGAGGAACATTATCTGCAATTGATGGGATAAGCCCAGATGATATTGGTATTTCAAGTCTTGTGCAAAGGGCTCTAAAAGAAGAAACAAAAGAAGTAATTCTAGCAATGAATGCGACTATAGATGGTCAAACAACTGCTTATTATATTACTGATCAGTTAACAGCAGCCGAAGTAAAAGTATCGAGACTTGCTAGAGGTGTACCTGTTGGTGGGGAACTAGACTATATGGATGACGGCACCTTACTCGAAGCTATAGAATCTAGACAACCTTTCTAATTAATATTCTTATTGATAACTTTTACTGGGCAGTTTATCAAATAGTATGGCTATAAGAGAAATAATAAAGGTACCGAATCCAATTCTAAAGAAAGTATCCAAACCTGTTGATGTGGTTGATGATGAGATTAGAAAAGTGTTGGATGATATGCTTGACACCATGTATGATGCGCCAGGTATAGGTCTTGCTGCAATACAAATTGGAATTCCTCTCAGAATGCTAGTGATCGATATTTCATCTGTTGGTGATCAAGATAATAATCAAAAAGATCCACAATTCTTTATAAATCCTGAAATTATAGACCCGTCTGATGATTTAAGTTCATTTGAGGAGGGATGTTTATCTGTTCCTGGGATATGGGAAGAAATTGAAAGACCAGATCAGTGCATTGTTAAATTTGTAAATAGAGATGGTCAGAAGGAAGAAAAAAAATGCAAAGGCTTATTGGCCACAGTAATACAACATGAGATGGATCATCTTGAAGGCATTGTTTTTGTTGATCATTTATCAAGACTGAAGCGTGATCTTTCAATAAAAAAATCTATAAAATTTCAAAAAAATCCAACAAAAGAAAATCGATTATCTCGTTATAATGAACAACAATGATTTGATAAAAAATCTTAAGCTTGGGTTTATGGGTACTCCAAGTTTTGCAGCCCCTATATTAGAGCGTCTTATAGCAGATAATTATTATATAGATTATGTCTATACACAATCTGGAAGACCAGCTGGAAGAGGGATGAAAAATAGAAATTCAATAATATATGAAGTTGCAAAAAAGAATAATATTGAAATTAGAGTACCAAAAAAATTAGATGATGAGGAGTTTAGTTTTCTTAAAGAAAGGGAAGTTGATATTATAATTGTAGCTGCTTATGGACTTATATTACCCGAAAAAATCTTAGCTATTCCTAAATTTGGTTGTTTAAATGTTCATGCCTCTTTACTACCTAGATGGCGAGGGGCTGCCCCTATACAGAGATCAATTATGTCAGGAGATGAAAAAACAGGAATCTCTTTTATGATTATGGAGAAAGGATTGGATACCGGTCCTGTAATTTTACAAAAGGAAATCAAAATAGGAAAAAAAGATAATTTTTTGAAAGTTCACGACTCTTTATCAAATTTAGCTGCTGAAACAATAAGTAATACAGTAAGTAAATATATTGAAGGAAAATTACCTATAGAAAAACAAAATAATGTTGAAGTAACTTATGCCAATAAAATAGAGAAACATGAAACAAAAATTAATTGGAGCTTAGCTGCTAATGAAATTAGAAATCTTATTTATTCAATAAGCCCTTCACCAGGGGCCTGGACCATGACAAAAGAAAGGAAAAGATTGAAAATATTAAGTGCTTCAATTCAAAAAATTGACGGAGAAGAGGGAGTGTTGCTGAAAAATCAATTTGTAGGATGTGGTTTAAAATCTTTGAAAATTATAGAGGTTCAACCTGAAGGAAAAAAAGCGATGCCTTTTGAAGACTACTTGCGAGGGAAAAATTTTTCAGTTAGTGAAAGAATTTTTGATTAAATGCAAAGATGGAAGTTAATTATAGAATATAAGGGCTGCCAATTTAATGGTTGGCAAAGTCAAAAGGATTTAACGGGAGTTCAGGATGCAATTCAGTCTGCAATATTTAAATTCTCAGGTGAATTAACTAAAGTATATGGAGCCGGAAGAACTGATTCAGGCGTTCACGCTCTTGGTCAAGTGGCTCATTTTGATATTGCTAGGGCAACAAATGAAGATGAGATAAGGGAAGCTTTGAACAACTATCTAAGGCCAGATTTAATATCTATAATAAAAGTCGAAAAAGTTGATGATGATTTTCATGCTAGATTCTCTGCAAAACTTCGACATTATGAATATAAAATTGTGAATCGTCGTCAACCTCTTACATTAGAAAAAGATCTATTCTGGAGGGTAGGAAGACCTCTAAAGGAAGAGGATATGCAAGAAGGAGCAAATTATTTAATTGGGACCCATGATTTTACTACCTTTAGATCAATAAATTGTCAGTCTAAATCACCCTTAAAATCATTGGATTCTATTAAAATTAAAAGAGAGAAAGACAAGATACACTTCTTCTTCTCTGCTAAATCTTATTTGCATAACCAGCTTCGTTCGATAGTTGGATCGTTAAAATTGGTTGGTGAAGGGAAATGGCATCCAGATAAGATAAATAAAATTCTTAACTCTAAGGAAAGAAAAGAATGTGGCCCAATAGCACCACCTGAAGGGTTATATTTTAAATCTGTTGATTACTAAGAAAAGTAATTCCTTAAAACATCTAGATATATGTCTCTTAACTTAATGATATCGTTAGTATTTGAGTACTCGTCAATTTTATGCATAGATTTACCAACAAGGCCAAA